>CAZRSD010000006.1:1185-9974 GCA_964602645.1 uncultured Myxococcales bacterium | reverse complement strand
TGCATAGGTGATGGAGCCCGCGCCGAGTACCAAGACGACGTCGTCTTTCTCGGTCATGTCGGCGATGGTGAGTGCGCTTTCCTTGATGTCTTTGGCAAAGGTCACGTCTTGATTGGTGCGCGCTTTAATAGCGCGAATCAGTGCTTCGGTGGTAACACCAGGAATGGGCTCTTCGAGCGCCGGGTAGATTTCGGTCATTACGAGCGTGTCGCTGTCGATAAAGCTTGCAGCAAAATCCTGCAGCAAATCTCTGGTGCGCGAATAGCGATGAGGTTGAAAGAGTACTCTTAGGCGCTTGCCGGCAAATGAAGCACGCGCTGCTCGCAGCACCGCCTTAATTTCGGTTGGATGATGTGCGTAATCGTCGATAACCAAGAAATCATTGCTATCGGACACCCGTGTAAAGCGTCGCTTCACGCCGTTGAACCGTGAAAATACAGGCACGAGCGCATCGATGCTGATGCCTATCTCTTCAAGCACCGCTATGGTCGCAAGGCTGTTAAGGACATTGTGATGGCCAACCATATTAATTGAAATAGTGCAGGGCGCGCGGTCTTTGACCTGCACGTCAAACCTGGTAACGAAACCTTCGGTAACAATATTGGTGGCGCGATATTGAGCGCCGTTGTGAAAACCATAGGTGATGACCCTGCGATTAATGCGGGGCAAAATATCTTTCACGTTAGGGTCATCGCTGCACACCACTGCCAGGCCATAAAACGGGAGTGCATTTAAGAAGTCGATGAATTTGGTTTTGATTTCGTCGATGCCGCCGAGATAGTAATCGAGATGCTCAGCGTCGATATTAGTCACCACCGCGATGGTCGGTGAAAGATGCAAAAACGTGCCGTCGGACTCATCTGCTTCGGTCACCATGAATTGGCTATGGCCCACGACGGCATTTGCGCCAAACTGATTAACGATGCCACCAATGACAACGGTGGGGTCAAGATCGAGCTCGTGCATGAGGGTGCCGATGAGACTCGTCGTGGTGGTTTTACCATGCGCACCAGAAACCGCGATGCCGCAGCGCAAGCGCATGAGCTCGGCGAGCATGACGGCGCGAGGTATAATGGGGATATTGGCGCGTCGTGCGTAAACCAGCTCCGGGTTTTGCATGCTCACCGCCGACGAATAGACGACGACATCAGCCGATTCGACATGACTATCGTGGTGGCCAATAAAAACTTGGGCGCCCAGTTTTTGCAGCGCCTTTTGCTCGATACCATCAGCGATGTCCGATCCGCTAACCACAAAGCCAGATTCGAGGAGCACGCGTGCAATGCCGCTCATGCCTATGCCGCCGATGCCGACGAGATGGATGTGTTTGTGTCGTTCTCTAAAAACCGGATCAAATGCCATGTGTGTATCCCATATCTATTGAAGATCGTTCATCACGTGTTGCACAATGGCAAACGCTGCTTCTTTGGCACCCATAGATTTTGCCTGCACCCCAAGATAGGTGCGCCTCTTTGGTTCGCTGTAAAGTTCTTTGACCGAACGAGCAAGGTGGTCAGCGAAGTTTTGATCCTCGTTGAGCATAATAGCGCCACCTGCCTCACTCAGCGCTTCGGCATTGTAGCGTTGGTGCGCATTGGCGTGCGGGTAGGGCACTAATATCGAAGGCATGCCAGAGGCCATGATTTCCGCACAGACCGTTGCGCCAGCGCGCGAGACGAGCAGGTCATGCGTCCTAAATGCGTTTGGCATATCGCTGATAAAACTGATGACGTCGGCATTGAGATTTAATCGCTGATAAATGCCTTTGACCGTATCGACGTCATGCTTGCCGGTTTGATGCGTGATAGAAAGGTGAGGGCACGCGGCTTTAATGCTTGCGAGCGCCTGAGGAATGTGCTGGTTCAAAAAGCGCGCCCCGAGGCTGCCGCCCGTGACAAGAATGCGCACTGCATCATGCGCCGTCTTTTCGGGCAGCGTGAAGAATTCGTGACGAACAGGATTTCCGGTGAGTAGGGTAACGCCTTCAGGAAAATAGGGGCGGCTAGCTTCAAAACTAATGAAGACGCTTCTTGCGACACGTGCAAGCCAACGATTGGCGAGCCCAGGCACGACATTTTGTTCGCAGATATAGCGCTTAATGCCCAAGAAAAAACTCGCTATGAGCATAGGCGCAGAAACATAACCACCGACGCCAATCACGGCTTTGGGCCGATTCCTAATTAAGAACCACAACGCTTTGACAATCGCAATCTTAAGGTAAACGAGGGCGAGCAACTTTTTTGCCACAGACTGGCCAACAATTTTTTTGGCGGCGATGCCGTAGAACGGTAAGCCTACCCCTTTGGCCATGGTTTCTTCGAGGCTATTGGTATTGCCAACAAAAATGACGTTGGCAGTCGGCTGCTGATGCTTTATTTCTTTGGCGATTTCAAGGGCGGGGAAAATATGGCCGCCCGTTCCGCCGCCAGTAACAATAATTTTCATAACAGGTCCACTATACTTTCTGGTGACATGATTCATTCGTCGCCAATTGGCGAAAGATATCACCGCGTTGTTGATAGTCATCAAATTGATCGTAACTCGCGCAACCGGGGCTCAAGACAATGGCATCACCTGGGCGCGCGCGAATCCTCGCCGCAACCATTGCCGCCTTCATGTCGTGATAAGCGGTTGCACGAGGTGAATTGAGCTCGTTCATGATCTTTTGTTGATCTCGACCGTAGACATAATAGCCCTTGATGTGCGAAAAATGCTCGGTTCGTAAGACGCCAAAGTTTTCACCCTTCGCGATGCCACCAAGCAGCAGGTGGGTAGGTTGTGGAAAGCTCAGCAGTGCTTTCTTGACGGCCTCGACGGTGGTGCCTTTAGAATCGTTGACGAAGAGAATGTCATCAGTGTTTGCAACGATTTCGCAGCGATGGGGAAGCGCCTTAAACGCTTTGAGGCCAGCCAAAATAGCGTTGTCGTTGAGCCCTACCGCGCGTGCGAGCATGGCCGCTGCCATGGCATTTTCGTGATTATGAAAACCGCGAATGCTCGCATCAAAAAACTGCGCATGCGAAAAGTCGTCGCCATGAAACGCGCGAACATCGCTGTTTGGTGGCAAAAGCGCACGAAGGTTGTTATGGACTACGAGCGATGCGCACGGCGTCAAAAATCGCGCGATCTTAAGCTTGGCATTTTGGTATTCCGCAAAGTCTGCATGACGATCAAGATGATCAGGCGTGATGTTGACGATGATGGCGCCGTCGAGACGAAGATAGTGGGAGCTTTCCAATTGAAATGAAGACAGCTCTAAGACGAAATAGTTGTAGTTGTGCTCGTTCGCCAAAATCACGTCGGTAAATGGTCGGCCTAGATTGCCGCAGGCGACTGCATTGATGTCGCCTGCGTTGAGCATGCTTGTCAACATGACCGTGGTGGTGGATTTGCCGTTGCTACCGGTTACGCCGAGGAGTCTTTGTTTGCCGAGATACACCATGCCGAGATCGATCTCACTGATTATCGGCAGGTTCTCGTAATGTGCTGCGCGCAAGAGCGCATGATGCGGCGGAACACCAGGTGATACGACGACGACACTGGTATTCGGTGGCAGCTTCGGCACCTCATGAAACACAAGGCTTAGATCACCGTTCGGCATAAGCTTTGCGTCGTTGAGATAGCGTAGCTTTTCTCGTGGATGATCGTCATAGAGCGTTACGCGATGGCTGCGCGCAAGCAGCAGCTTTGTTGCCGCAAGCCCAGAGCGACCCGCGCCAATCACCAAAACATGGGCTTTGCTCTCGCGAAGCATGTTTTCCACGTTGGCCATGTTACCCTTTTGAAAAACAGCCTTCATGTCTTAAAACCTCTAACGCAACTTAAGCGACAACAACGTCAAGAGTGCAAGCAAACCAGAAATTATCCAAAAGCGCACGATAACTTTTGGCTCAGCCCAACCGAGCAATTCATAGTGGTGATGCAGCGGCGCCATTTTGAAAATGCGCTTTTTGCGCAATTTGAACGAGCCGACTTGCAGCATCACGCTGAGTGCTTCCATTAGAAATACGCCGTGGAGCAATGCGGAAATAAGTTCATTTTTGGTAAGCACGGCGAGCATACCTAGTGCGCCCCCGAGTGCGAGTGAACCGACATCGCCCATGAAGATTTGCGCGGGATAGGTATTGAACCACAAAAAGCCGATGCCAGCACCGATGACCGCGCCACAAAAGACCGACAATTCAGATGCGCCGTCGACACGAAGGATCTTAAGATAGTGCGCAATATTAAAATCGCCGATGCTCGTGCCGGCAAGATAGGCCAAAATCAAAAATACCAAGGCACTCGTGATGACAGGTCCAATCGCAAGGCCGTCAAGTCCGTCGGTGAGATTGACCGCATTTGACGTGCCGACTACGATGGTGAGTGCGAAGATGATGTAAAACCATGTCGGTGGATCGATGACGAATTTGTCGACCGCAACAAAGGGAATGCTCACCACGTCGGAAAACGGTAGCGACGAATAGTTCTGCGCGTAGATGAGAAGAGCGGTAAGGCCAATTACGATTTGCCACAGCAATTTGCTGCGTGCGCTTAAGCCTTTGGAATTACTTTTGCGAATCTTGCGCAAATCGTCGACAAAACCGATGAGCCCATAGCCAACGGAGACGAAGAGCACGAGCCACAACCCCACGTGTTGAAGGTCGCCCCATAGCGCACATGACAACACCACGGCGAGCATGAGCAAAAGCCCGCCCATGGTCGGCGTGCCTTGTTTCGAAAGATGTGACTTTGGACCGTCGTCGCGGACGGATTGGCCAAAGCTCAAAATCTTTAGTTTCTCGATGAAGCGCGGATACAAGAAAAACGTGATGAGGCCAGCCGTGAGCGCAGCCATGAGCATCCGAAATGATGGATAGCGCAGCACGTTTAATATCGTGAGCGTTTGGTGGTAGGGGTAAAGCAGGGTGTACAACACGGTCAATTATTCCTTATGACGAAAGTGAGCTTGTGCATGCCTCAGCGAGGGCGTTGGCGAGCGCTTGCATATTCGACGACAACGAGCCCTTAATGAAAAGCAAATCGCCTCGACGTAACAATGCCTTAAGTGGCGAAAGGAGCTCAAGAGATGTCGCACGATAAACAATGCGATCCTTGCTCATGCCGGATTTCTTTGCACCGAGCACCGTTTGATAGGCAGCTTCTCCACAAATAAAAATGTGATCGAAATTGTCCGCGAGCAGTTCTCCGAGCGCAAAATGATGGGTGTCGCTGTCGACGCCAAGCTCGCCCATGGCGCCGATCGCAGCGACCCGTCGTTCAGCGGGAAAATCTTTGCTTGCCGTAATACCGGCTTTCATGGAAACAGGATTTGCATTATAGCCGTCGTTGATCATGATGAGGCCTGAAGCCAATAAATTCACGCTCATGCGTCCTGCGATTTTTTGCATCTTCAGTAAGCCTAAAGCTGCATCAGCAACTGAAAAACCAAGCGCCTTGACAACGGCCAATGCACCTGCAGCGTTGAGCGCATGATGCGCCCCGGCGAGCGGAACGCCAACATCGATAATGGCGTCGTCATTCGCGATGCGTACCGTCTGTATGCCCAGAGCGAGTTCATAAGGGCTTGTATGAACGATGCGAAGGTGCGCGTCTTGGGCGTGGCCAAATGTTGTACACGCGCGAAAGGTCATTTCATTCGCAAGCGCCATCACATGTTCATCATCGGTGTTGATGATCGCATGGCCCTTACCATTCGCTATGCTCTTGAAGAGCTCACCCTTTTCGCGGCGAACGCCGATCACGCCGTCGGCAAAATTGCCTGCGTGGGCGCCACCTATGTTGGTGATGATCGCGGCATCAGGCGTGACGATAGTGCACAATCGTGCCATTTCACCGACTTGATTCATGCCCATTTCAAAAATGGCATAGCGATGTTCGGCAGTCACCTCGAGCGCGCACAGCGGCAAACCGAAGAGATTATTTTTGTTGCCCGCACTGCTATAAACCTTGTCGTCACCGACGAGGTGAGAAAGCAGAGCCTTGATCATCTCCTTGGTTGTCGTCTTGCCATTCGAGCCTGTGATGCCAATTGTGGTGAGTGACAAACTATCAAGATGCGCCTTTGCAATAGCGCCAAGGAAGCGAAGGGTATCTGAGACAAAAATCACCGACGGTAACCACGCAAAGTCTGCGCGGCGCGAAGCATCTGCAATGATAAATGCAGCACCAATGGCTGCGACATCTTGAATATAGTTGTGGCCATCATCGAGATCGCCGCGAATGGCGAGGAAAATCTCACCAGGGCCGATCGTCCTCGAATCGATGCAGACCTTGAGCGATGCACCAAAAGGTGCAAGCATAGAAGAAAAATCGCCATGCTGCGACAATGCGGCATTGAGTACAGCTTTGCTAATAGTTCGGCTCGTCATAGGGTTTGTAAAACCTTTCGTGCTTCGTCTTGGTCGGAAAAGGGGACAGATGTGCTGCCGTAAGTCTGATAGTTTTCGTGGCCCTTGCCAGCAATTACCACCAGGTCATTTTTTTTCGCCAGACGTAACGCGTAGTCGATAGCATGGCGCCGGTCGTCGATAGTGTGCACTATAGAACCGGTCTTAACGCCCGATAAAATTTGTTGCCGAATATCGCAAGGGTTTTCGGTGCGGGGATTGTCGTCGGTAATGATGACGACATCGGCTTTTTCGCTTGCAATGCGCCCCATCATGGGTCGCTTTTCTTTTTCGCGATCGCCGCCGCAACCAAATACCACGATGAGCCGTTGGTGAGGAAGCCGTCGCACCGTCGCCAAAAGTTCAGCGAGCGCGTGTGGCGTATGCGCAAAATCAACAAAGACCGTAAAGTCATGCGCGTGCGCGATCTTTTCAAGACGGCCTGGGATGCTTGGGCAGTGTTTCAGGCCTTCACGTATGGCGTGCTCCGGCACGTCGAGAGCGCGTGCGATCGTCAATGCAAGCAGGGCGTTCTTGAGATGAAAGTCGCCGTAAAAAGGGATCATGCCTGCAAGTTCATGTGCGGAATGTTGTGCATAGAGAAATGTATTGGGCAGTGCCTCAGCCGCAACCCCAAAAGGGTGATCGTCGGGGAGAACTTTGATCGTGTCACGGCGTGCTATATCGAAAAATAGGCGCGCCTTGGCATCGCGATAGTTCTCGAGCGTCTCGTGAAAATCAAGATGGTCTTGCGTGATATTGGTGAGACCTACCGCGGCGAAATAAAGGCCGTCGATGCGTTTAAGGCTGAGCGCATGAGAAGAGACCTCCATCGCCACGTGACTTATGCCTTCACGCACAAGCTCGGCAAGGTGAGCGCTAATAAATGCGGGATCCATTGTCGTGTGCGAAAGCGGTGTCAGGGCGCCTGGGTCACCAATGCCAAGCGTACCCATCACTCTTGGCGTATAGCCGGCTGTCTTAATAATGTGGTGCAACATGAACGTGGTGGACGTTTTGCCGTTGGTGCCGGTAATGCCGACGACCTTGAGTGTGCGGCTTGGAAAATCATGGAAGGCTTCGACAAGCTGACAGAGCGCCAATTTGCTATCAGCGACGCGAATGAGTGGAACGGATAGCAAGGCATTACGCTGATAGTCGCGATTGCACACGACGGCACAAGCGCCATTGCCTATCGCCTTATCGATAAAGTCGTGACCGTCGCGCGAGGTTGGCGTTGCGCCTTTTGTCGCCACAAACAAAAATCCCGAGCGACAGTGTTCAGAATTTGCCGTCACGCCGCGAATTATGTTGTCGCCACAGCCAGGCATGGTCAAACCAATGTCGAGGGCGTGCGCAAGGAGTGCCTTGAGACTTAGCGAAGCCTGCGTCATGCGGTCCTCGTTATAGCCCGGAGTTTCGCGCTGCGGGAGCGACGATTGCTCTTGAGCTCGTCGTCAGATGCAACGAGCGGTTTTTTGGTGAGGATGCTGAATTGCCGCTCCACGTTGCTCTGCGCGAGTTCTTTGAATTGTTGTTTGATGAGTCGGTCTTCAAGACTGTGAAATGAGAGAAAAACTGCAACACCATCTTTCGCGAGCAGCGACGAGATATCGGCTAAGAGCGCTTTTAGTTCTTCGATCTCTTGATTCACCGCCATGCGGATTGCTTGAAACGATCGTGTTGCCGGATGAATCTTGCTGTAATTTCGTTGTCGCATCGCCGATGCAATGATGCGCGCAAGCGCACGTGTGGAATTCTCGAGCGGCTTCTCTGCCTTGATCTTGCGTGCGATGGCGCGGCTCTTTCGCTCGCCGCCAAGTTCATAGAGGGTGTTTGCGATTTCTTCCTCGCTGTGGGCACGCAGCCACTCATACGCGCTGATGCCTGAGCTCGTGTCCATGCGCATGTCGATGGGGCCATCGTTCATAAACGAAAAACCGCGTGCGTTGTCGTCGAGCTGGTTTGATGACACACCTAAGTCGCAGATCAATCCATCGATCTCGCGCACGCCCTCGTGCAGGAGGATCTCGCGAATGCGGGAAAACGACGCGTGAAAGAGCTTTACCGTCGAGGAATAGTGCTGGGCAACGCCGAACGCTGCATCGTCTTGGTGTGCGCGCGGATCCTTGTCAAAGGCGTAGACCTTGCCTTGGTCGCCGACAGCAGCGGCAAGTAACGCGAGATGGCCGCCACCGCCTGCGGTTGCATCGACAAAGACCTTGCCATAAGGTTCTTTGAAAAAAGACATGAGCTCATGCGGCATAACTGATTCGTGGCGAAAACTTATATTCATGCGGCCTATTTAGGCTTAGATTGACGAACTTAACAACACGCGTTTTTTAAGTTGATGGGTTGTCGTGGACAGTTGGCCCGATGCGCGGTATCTGAAGGTCGAAC
>CAZRSD010000006.1:0-1175 GCA_964602645.1 uncultured Myxococcales bacterium | reverse complement strand
CGAACACGAGCGAATAGGTGTTAACTCATGGTAAATACGCTGAAAACGTGGTGGAAAAGACTCTCACAGTGGCCGCTAGGTCGCTGGTTTTTTAGCCGGATGGTCGGGCTTATCATCCCGTATACGGGGACAATTAGTCCGAATATTGTAAAAGTTGCGCCAGGTTTTGCTGAGGTCTTTATCAAAGATAAGCGCCGGCACCGAAACCACCTGCGCTGCATTCATGCCCTTGCTTTAAGTAATCTGGGAGAGCTGACTACTGGCCTTGCGCTGCATTTTTCTCTCGAATCTGAAAAACGCGCCATCCTCACCAATCTTCAGGTCGAATTTTTGAAGAAAGCGCGCGGTGTTATCACCGGCAAGGCGACCATTGAGAATAGAGAAAATCTTTTGGGCCCGATCCTCGTGCAAGCAAATCTCTCAGATCAGCATGGAGATGTAGTCGCGCGCGTAACAGCGACGTGGCTCGTGGGTAAGCCGTAGAACGCGGGATAAGAGTGCGAAGTCTGGTGGCTATCCTAAGAAATTGAATTCGGACATCTGATACGGAATGCTTAACAAGGCGCCCATGCTGCCGTGTTCGCGAGGTTACGTTGGCTACATCAAAAAACGCTCCGTTGCATCGAGCAAGCACGTCTCACGACGGAAAAGGTCTCTCGCCGCAAGAAGAGGCAGTGCTCCGCATCAAGAAAGGCATCAGTGGTGCTGATGATGAAGTGCTCGAAAGAAAAACTAAGGATCCTGAACTCCTTGCCCGCTTGCTCGAACTTGAACGAGCGATCATAAAAAAAGCGGGAATGAGAAAACCTTAGATCCACTCTGAGCTAAAGGAATTAATTTGCCACTTATTGAAATTGCTTCTGGCTACTCGCTCGGTTATTTGGCAACGGCGCCGCATGCGTCAGTGGTTTTTTTGCACGGCATTATGGGCAGTAAAAAAAACCTCACCGGATTTATCAAGCGCTTTGTCGAGGAGCTTCCGCACTGTCAGTCGCTCGCGTTTGATCTGCGTAATCATGGTGAGTCGTCAAAGCATTGGTCGCCGTTTACGGTGCACGCCGCAGCGGAGGACATCGCTCGTGCATGCGCGGCTCTCGATGTGGCACCGCGCGTTCTCGTCGGACATTCCTTCGGTGGCAAAGTGGCACTTGTTGCCGCGACATTGATACCGAGTA
>CAZRSD010000005.1:0-20963 GCA_964602645.1 uncultured Myxococcales bacterium | reverse complement strand
GACAGCTAATTTTAATAGGGGGGAGTTCTCAGAAAATCAACATGGTTTGAGGGTTCTATGCGGATAGTAGGGGTCGTCAAAGAGAAAACGACTAGTGAGACGCGGGTCGCTTTGGTGCCAGAAATGGTGCTGAGCCTTACAAAAGATAAAACCACCGAAGTTTTCATTGAACAAGGTGCGGGCGTACTCGCCGGTTTTGTCGACGACGATTATGTGAAGGCCGGCGCAACGATAGCAAGCCACGATGAAGTGGTGGCGAAGGCAAATTGTCTCATTGCGATCAATGGCGCCGAGTTTTTTGGTGAGAGTAATCTCGATCGCAAAGTCGTGATCGGCCTTTTCGATCCGTATTTTCAAGCGGCGCCGATCAAGAAGCTCAACGACATGAAGGCAAGCGTGCTTTCACTTGAGCTCGTGCCGCGGATATCGCGCGCGCAGTCGATGGACGTTTTAAGTTCGCAGGCGAATATAGCGGGCTACGCGGCGGTACTGCTTGCTGCAAGCAAGCTGCCAAAAGTAATACCGCTCATGATGACCGCAGCAGGTACGATAAAGCCTGCGAAGATGTTGATCCTCGGCGCAGGGGTCGCCGGGCTGCAAGCAATCGCAACCGCGAAGCGCCTCGGCGCGGTTGTGCACGCGTATGACGTGCGCTCCGTTGTGAAAGAGCAGATCGAAAGTTTGGGTGCCAAATTTGTTGAAATCACGCTCACGGAATCAGGTGAAGGCAGCGGTGGGTCCGCCAAAGCACTCAGTGATGCTGCGCAGAAAGAACAACGACAAAAGCTTGCACAGTTTGCGAAAGACATGGACGTCATTATTACGACCGCGCAAATTCCTGGCCGCAAGGCGCCTCTCTTGCTTGATGAAGCGATATTTCTCTACATGAGACACGACGCCATTATCATCGACATGGCGGCGTCGTCGGGCGGCAACGTTACGGGAACCATTCTTGGTGAGTGGACCAAAAAGGGACGCGTGTCACTTTTTGGCGCCGGCAATTTGGCATGTATGATGCCGAAAGACGCAAGCTTTACCTTCAGCAAAAACGTGTGTGCACTTCTTGATTTGATGGCTGAGACGAAGCTCGATTTGAACGACGAGATTCTTAAAGACTCGCTGATTTGTCATGAAGGCGCCTGGATCAATCAGGCCTATCGCACATTTATCGAAGAAAAATAGCGGAGAGTTCATGAGTGCTTTTTCTTTAAATGAGTTAACGGTCAGCATCTATGTATTGGTGCTGGCGAGTATGATTGGCTTCGAAGTCATTTCAAAAGTCCCCACCATGTTGCACACGCCCTTGATGTCAGGATCAAATGCAATATCCGGCATTATCTTGCTCGGTGCCATCGTCGTGTCGGCACGGCAATCGACGATGATCGGCGAAGTCCTCGCGTTTTGTGCGATGTTTTTGGCGACCATTAACGTTGTGGGTGGCTTTGTGGTCACGGACCGCATGCTTGCCATGTTTCGCGGAAGGAAGAAGGTGAAATAATGGTAATCCAAAAATTTCTCTTTGAGATGATATTTTTGCTCGCGGCGTCGGGCTTTGTTGTGTGCTTGAAAATGCTTGCGTCGCCAAAGACGGCGCGGCTTGGTAACCTCATTGGCGCGATAGCGATGGCGCTTGCGGTGGTTGCGACATTTATCGCCGAGAAACCAGTTAGCATTTTGCCCATGCTTGTCGCTATGGCGCTTGGCAGTGTCGTCGGCGTTGTGTCGGCGCAAAAGGTCAAGATGACCGCTATGCCCCAAATGGTTGCGCTCTTTAATGGCGTGGGTGGTCTTGCATCCGTCGCGGTTGCTATCGCAGAAGGTCTACGGTTTTTGCACGACACGACGACGAAGGCTTCGGCACTCTTTAGCGTGACGTCGTGGTTTAGTGTTGCGGTAGGTGCCATCACCTTTACCGGCAGTATGATCGCGTTTTCAAAGCTGCAAGAATTGATGCCAACACGGCCAATTTTGGTGATGGGTCAACGGTTGGTGACGCTGTTGCTCTTCCTCGTGACGATGGCCGCGGTAGTTCTTCTCATCAACAATCCGACCGACATGGTCACCTTTACCTGGCTTGCGTTGGTTGCGGGCGCACTCGGTGTTCTTCTCGTGATTCCTATTGGTGGCGCGGATATGCCGGTGGTGATTTCATTGCTCAATTCTTACTCGGGCCTTGCTGCGATGGCCGCCGGCTTTGTGGTTAATAGCAATGTGCTGATTATTTCGGGTGCCCTCGTTGGTGCATCAGGCGTGATCCTCACGCGGCTCATGTGCACGGCCATGAATCGATCGCTTATCAATGTGGTGTTTGGTGCATTTGGTGGCGTCGAAATTGGCTTGAGCAGTGGTGACGAAAAGCCCATGAAGGAGTTCTCGCCGATGGATGCAGCGATGCTGCTATCGAATGCGAGCAAGGTCATCATGGTTCCTGGCTACGGTCTTGCGGTGTCGCAAGCGCAAGCAAATTTGCGTGAACTTGCCGACGAGCTCAAGCTTTCGGGCATCAATATTTCCTATGCTATTCATCCGGTTGCGGGCCGCATGCCTGGCCACATGAACGTGTTACTTGCGGAAGCAGATGTGCCCTATCAAGAGCTTTATGATCTCGATCAGATCAACAGCGAGTTTGAACTTGCCGATGTGGCGGTGATCGTGGGCGCCAATGACGTTGTGAATCCCTTGGCGCGTACCGACAAAACCAGTCCGCTCTACGGTATGCCGATTCTCAATGCCGACAAAGCGAAATCGGTGATTGTGCTTAAGCGCGGTCGTGGACGTGGTTTTGCTGGCGTTGAAAATCCCTTGTTCACCATGGATAATGCAGGCGTCGTATTTGGCGATGCGAAACAGACGCTCATTAAAGTGCTGCAAGCCTTGAAGGGACTTTAACCGACGTCAATGCTAGAGTAGAGTGGTTTGGCTGGAGAGACCCATGGCTAAAAAACTGCTCTATATCATCGACCCGCTTTCGTCGCTCAATCCAGCGACGGACACGACGCTTGCGATCATGGAAGAAGCGGGCACGCGGGGGCATAAGAATTTTGTGTGCGAGCTTAAGGACATCGTCCTTAAGGATGGGGCGCTTTATTTTATGACCAGCGTGGTGCACGTGCCACGCGGTTATACGTCGGCGCCCACCGCGTCGGGTGAGAAATCGCTCAAACCCGCCGATGATTTTGCGGCGATTTTCATGCGCAAGGATCCGCCGGTGGACCAGGCATTTGTAACAGCGCTCCTCATGTTGCGCCATTACAATCCCAAAAAGACGGTGATGATCAATCATCCCGGTGGTCTTCTCGAGGCCAACGAGAAATTATTTGGTCTCAGTATCGCCAAACGCTACTTTCCGAAAACTATAGTGGCGACCGATAAAGCGACGATAATTGACTTCATTGCCGAGGAAGGGATGGTGGCCGTTAAGCCGCTTTTTGGATCAGGCGGCGCTGGTGTTTTGATTCTTGAGAAAGGCGATCGCAATTTGATGTCGGCGCTCGAGCTTTTGACGTCGGCATTTACGCAACCGGTGATGGTGCAGGCATATATCAAGGATGCGCGGGTTGGTGATAAGCGCATCATCATTCTCGGCGGTGAAGCGGTTGGCGCCATCTTGCGCGTACCGCGTGAGAATGATCACCGCGCGAATTTTCATGCTGGCGGCACGGCTCAGGCGAGCGCATTGACTGCGTCTGATCACGACATCGTCGAAGCCCTCGCGCCCCATTTGAGGGCGCTTGGTTTGCATTTTGTTGGCATCGATATCATCGGGGGCTTCTTGACCGAAATAAACGTCACCAGCCCCACCTGTGTGATTGAAATTGAGAGATTTTCACAAGGGTCAAAACAGCGCTTGCTGCGAGCGCAAATAGTTGACTACGTAGAAAAGCTCCTTGCTTAACCGAGTATTTTTCGATATTTCCTGACGCGAATAATTTGATTGAGGTTATCATGGGCAAAAAAGTTGATGTTCCACAACCTGGTGAGCCGCGCGCTTCTGAGAAAAAACCGACGCGTCATTTGCGCGCACCGATCGAGATTCGTATCGAAGTAACGCTCGGGCCGCAATCGTTTACCGCCACGTCGCGCAATCTCGCGATCGGCGGTGTGAGTTTTGAAACGCTTGAAGAACTCAATATCGGGGATAAGATCAACGTCTTGCTCTATATTCCAGTGAGCAAAGATATCGAATTGCTCAAAGTGTCGTCGGAAGTGGTGTGGTCGGAAGATCAAGGTGGCTCATGGATGGTGGGCGCTAAATTCGAGAAATTTGCGCCAGGTGATCAAAAGCGTTTGCGCGAATGGCTCCTCGAATGCGTGCGCGCGCTGAAGGCGGGCAAGTCCATCGTTTAGTCGTTTGCGCATGGTTTGATTGATTGGCTAGGATAAGACGAAGCGGTGAAGGCGAATGGCGATTATCAATGACGATCACCTAAGCGCAATCAGCGACGTGGTACGGAGTGATTTGACGAGTGCTGCAGATCTTAATCATGCGTGGGCCTTGTCGTTTTCTGCGGGCGGCGATGCGCGTGTAACAGCCGCGAGCGCTTGTGCGCGATGGTTTGAAACACCGCTCGGCGCCATGCTAGCAGTTGCCGACGAGAAAGAGCTGTGCATGCTCGAGTTTCATGATCGACGAGGTCTCGCCGGTGAACTTAAGCAATTATTTGGCAAAACCAAGACGCTCCTTAAGCCGGGCATGACAGCGCCACTTAAGCTCCTCGAAAAGGAACTTGCGCTGTACTTTCAAGGCAAGCTCACGCATTTTACGACGCCTATCGTTACGAAAGGCACAGCTTTCCAACGCGCCGCGTGGTCGTCGCTAACCGAGATTCCCTATGGCAAGACGCGCAGCTACCAGGAGCAAGCGATAGCCGTGGGTAACAAAAAAGCCCATCGTGCCGTCGCTAATGCAAATGCACGCAACAAGATAGCGGTGGTGATACCGTGCCATCGCATCATCAAGAATGATGGCAGCCTTGGTGGCTACGGCGGCAACGTTGAGCGCAAAAAATGGCTGCTCGATTTAGAGCGACGTACGCCCTAGAGCAGTGCTACGATAGCTCAAAGGGGTTTGGGCTGTGGCGCTATTCAAAGAAAAAGATTGGCATGCTTTGTCGTCGCATGATGTTGTGGCGGAGCTAGGCGCTGACAGTATTCTTGGGCTTACCAATGCCGAGAGCACGAAACGTCTCAATGAACTCGGCAAAAATGCGCTCCCAGAGCCGAAATCGAGGAGTGTGATTGCGCTCTTTTTCGATCAGATGAAGAGTCCGCTGATCTATTTATTGCTCGGCGCAGCCGCCATTGCCGTCATGCTTGGTCATTATCATGACGCCGTGATCATCACGACCGTTGTGCTCTTAAACGCGATCATCGGCGCGTTTCAAGAGGGGCGCGCGAAACGCAGTTTGGATTCGCTGCGACGATTTAGTCAGATAAAAGCGCGCGTGGTGCGTGACGGCGTTGAGCACAAAATCGACGCGCCTCTGTTGGTGCCGGGTGATACTATCGTGATCGCAACGGGAGATGCGATTCCTGCTGATGCGCGCCTCATCGATGCGCGCGCGTTTAAAACGTCTGAAGGGCAGCTCACCGGAGAGTCAATTCCCGTCGCTAAACATAGTGACGTGTTGGTGACCGACGCGCGCGTGCTAGAGCGCACTAACATATTGTATGCGGGTACGCATGCGGTGTCCGGTCATGCGCGTGCGATTGTCATAGCTACCGGCATCGATACGGAACTTGGCAAAATCGCGAAACTGTCAGAAGCGCCGAGTAGCGAGGAGACGCCACTTGAAAAAAAGATCGCGCAGTTTGGCAAGCATGTCCTTGTCATTGCAGCAGTAGTTCTTGTTTCGATGCTCTCGGCCGGATTGCTCCGTGGAATTGCTTTTGGCGAAATTCTCATCATCGCCATTAGCCAGATTGTGGGCTTGATACCGGAAGGCTTACCGATAGCGGTCACCGTTGCTCATGCTGTTGCGGTGCAACGCATGGCGAAGCGCAAGGCGTTGACACGGAAGCTCTCAGCACTCGAGGCGCTTGGATCGGTCGATGTGATCTGCACCGATAAGACAGGTACGCTGACTGAAAACGAAATGACCGTGCGCAGCATTCGCATGCTCGACCGATTAGCGATTGATGTGACAGGTGTGGGCTATGATCCAGTCGGAGGCTTTTTTGAAAAAGATCAAAAGATCGATCCCACGACGGATGCCCAACTGCAAAAACTCTTGCTGGCAGCTTCGCTGTGCAACGATGCACAACTAAATCGCCGTGACGACGCGTGGCGTAGTGTGGGCGATCCTACGGAGATTGCCTTGCTCACCGTTGCTAAAAAAGCGGGAGTCAATATCGAAGCGTTGCCAAGGCGTTACCCGCGCACGGGAGAGCTGCCATTTGATTCCGCAATCAAGATGATGGGGACTTCGCACAGCGATGGCGGCGAGAGCTTTGTTGCGTTGAAAGGAGCACCTGAATCCATTCTTGCGCTGTGCCGTTTTGGCCTCGGCAAACATGGCATAGATGAACTGCCCGACCCTAAACGCGATGAATTGATGCAAACAGTGGATGCCCTCGCGAAGCGTGCCTTGCGCGTTATTGCGGTTGCCATGGTTGATCATGCGTGCATCGATGAACGCACGAGCTTTGAGTCGTTTCGATCAAGGGCTATCTTCCTCGGCTTTCTTGCACAGATCGATCCACCTCGTGCAGAGGCAAAAGAGAGCATTAAGAAATGCAGCAGTGCCGGCATTAAACCGGTGATGGTTACCGGCGACCACAAGGAAACTGGCCGCGCCATTGCGCAAGAGCTTGGACTTATAGGTGATGCCATCGACGGAGAAGAGCTTGAGAAGATCTCCGATGAAGAACTCAAGTATCACATCGATCGCATCAGCGTATTTGCGCGCGTCCTGCCCGCGCAAAAGCTTCGCATTGTCAACGCGTTTAAGGCACGTGATAATGTCGTTGCGATGACGGGCGACGGGGTAAACGATGCGCCTGCTTTGGTGCGCGCCGATGTCGGCGTTGCCATGGGGGGATCGGGTACTGAAGTTGCAAAAGAAGCCGCGAAAATTGTCATTACCGACGATAACTTCGCGACTATTGTTTCTGCGATTGAACAAGGTCGTGTTGTCTATCAAAATATTCAAAAGGCAATTTTACTGCTCATATCGACCGCCGCTGCAGAAACCTTGATCTTGTTCTTGGCGATCGCCTTCGGCTATCCGCCACCATTTACGGCAGTGCAAATCCTGTGGATCAACCTTGTGACCGAGACTGCCATTGTCTTAAACCTCGTCATGGATCCGCCAGAAGGCAATGAAATGTCGACGCCGCCCATACCACGCCTTCACGGGCTTGTGCCCACGCGGCTGATGGTGCGCATAGCGGGCATGACCGCGGCCATCGTCGCGTCGTCACTCGGTTGGTTCATCTATCGCATCGAACATGACATTCCGGTTATCCAAGCACAGACCGAAGCATTTACCATGCTTGTGGTGTGCGATTGGTTTAACGTGCTGAACTGCCGCTCACGTCTACGCTCAATATTTTCCCTCAGCATCTTTAAAAACGCGTGGCTGGTCACCGGGCTTTCCGTTGCAATTATTTTGCAAGGAGCCGTACTCTATTGGCGTCCCTTGGGCAAACTCTTCCACACCGTTCCCATTAGTTGGGCAACCGCGCGCTCTATGTTGGTGATAGCGCTTCTCGTCGTGGTAGTTGAAGAAAGTCGGAAATTTTTCATCCGGCTTTATGACCGACGTCGCACGCAACCTTGATAGGAAAAATTAACAAGTATCATTTTTAGTGGCGTTGCCAGGCGAAGTATTTTTCGAGAACGGCAAGCGCACGCTTTGGCGTATGCGCTTTTTGCCAAACTCCTGCGGCATATTTATTTGCTTCGCCCAAGCTTGGGTAGACGTGAATGGTGGCAAGGATCTTGCGAAGACCGTGATTGAATTTCATCGCGGTTACCAATTCCATGATGAGGTTGCTTGCGTCTTTGCTTACCACCGTTGCTCCGATGATGCGGTCAGTATTCTTCGCAACTACGACCTTGATGAAGCCGTAGTTGGCGCCATCGATAATGGCCCGATCGAGATCGCTCAGTGGAAAGCGCACGACCTCGTATTCGATATTAGCTTTAAGCGCAGCGGCTTCAGTGAGACCGACCGTTGCAATTTCGGGATCGGTATAGGTGCACCAAGGAATTACGCGATAGTCGACGGCGAACTTCTTAAAACCGCCAAAGAGTCCATTGACGGCGCAATACCACGCTTGATGTGCAGCAAAATGGGTGAACTGGTAGGGACCCGCGGCATCGCCACAGGCAAAAATGTTCGGATATTTGGTTGCGAGATATTCATTGACGTCGATTGTGCCATTTGGTCTTCGGGCGATGCCGAGTTCTTCGAGGCCAAATCCCGTGGTGCGCGCTTTTCGGCCGACTGCGATGAGCACCTTGTCGAAGAAAACTTCAACGTTGTTTCCAAGAGCATTGGCGATGAGCATGTCGCCGTGTTCGCCGCGTTTAAACTGGATGGCCTTGTGGTTGGTGAGGATGTCGATGCCTTCGTCACGAAGCCGTTGCGCGATCGTGGCGCTCGCCTCGCTATCTTCAGCGGCAAGAATGCGCTCGGCCATTTCTACGATGGTGACGCGCGCGCCCAAACGAGCAAACGCTTGTGCAAGCTCACAGCCAATCGGACCGCCGCCTAGGATGAGAAGGCGCTTGGGCAACACATCGAGCTGCCAGAGATTTTCCGACGTGAGGTAATCGATGGCATGAATGCCGTTAATGGGCGGCACCAAGGGCGCAGCACCCGTCGCTATCGTGATCGCACGGGTTTGCACGTGCTCATCGCCAATGGCAACGGTCCACGGCGACATGATGGTTGCGTCACCGTGTTTTACGTGCACGCCTAGGCTTTGATAGCGCTGAACCGAATCATGAGGCTCAATGGCCTTTATGACCGAGCGGAGTCGCTCCATCACGTCGCGAAAATCAAAATCGATCGTCACACGTTTGATGCCAAAACGCGCGCTTTGCTGTGCTTCATGCACCGCATGTGCCGCGCGAATCAACGCCTTCGATGGGACACAGCCAGTATTGAGGCAGTCGCCGCCCATTTTGTTCTTTTCGACGAGGAGGACTTTGGCTTTTAGTGTTGCACCAATATAGGCAGTGACCAGGCCAGCAGAGCCTGCGCCGATGACGACGAGATCGTAATCAAAGCGTCGCGGCTTTTGTTTGGCGTAGGGTTGGTAGACACGTCGCCTTCGGAGCCGGTTAATGAGATGGCGGCTGACAATAGGAAGTAACCCAAGCGCGGTGAGCGACACGATAACGTCGAGGCGAAGGATCTCCGACAGATGCTCGATGCGACTTAAGTGAACGCCTGCATTCACATAGATGAATGTCGCCGGCAGCATGCCTAATTGCGAAACCCAATAGAAACTTAGAGCAGGCATGGTGGTGAGGCCCATTACGACGTTGACGATAAAAAACGGCACCAGCGGCAAAATGCGCACGGCAAAGAGAAAAAGGCGGCCTTCTTCTTGGATACCTTTGTCGACTATCATCATCGTCGATGCGAACTTTGCGCCGACATAGTCGCGCAATGCGTACCGCGCGATGGAGAATGCGATGGTTGCGCCAATGCTTGCCGCAAATGACACGATGACCATGCCGATAGAGAAGCCGAAGATGGCGCCTGCGCTTAGGCTAAGGCCGGTAGCGACGGGAATCGAAAGTCCGGTGCAAACGACGTAGAGCGCGAAAAAGCTCAGGCCAAACAGAATTGGATATTCGTCGAAGAGTGCGCGGAGCTTATCGATATTCGAGGTGAGAAAACTTAAACTCACATAGCGATCAAGGTCCAGCATAAAAATGACGGCGATAGCCGCTAATACCACGACAAGCACCATGAGCTTTCGTCCCATAGGTTCCTCGGAGTCATCACCAAAAAACGAGCCGCGCATGCAGTAACGCATGGGGCCCGCGTATGGATGTGAACGCACGTCGTGATGACTAAGCCTTATTCACAAAATCCTTGCGCTTAAGATTCCACTCGCCAAGTTTGCGGCGAATCGTGTGCTCAGAAAGGCCGGTTGCTGTCGCGAGTTCTCGATTGCTCATGAGCAAGAAGTTTTGTTGGATGTAGCCATTTGGGTCTACGACCGGGTCCGTGGTTGCGCCTCTCGGCAAGAGTTTGGTGAAACTCACCGCATCTTTACCCGTAGGCACCTTTTTCGCGGGTGTCGCCTTCTTTTTAGCGGCTATCTTAATCTTGGTCTTTGTCAGTTTCGTTTGGGTAAGAGCGACTTTTACGAGAGGTTTCTTCTTAACCAACTTCGGTTTCTCAGCTTTGGCGACTATCTTAGTCTTAACCACCTTCAATTCTTTTTCCGGGCGCATAGTGGCCCGTGCGGATGAGTGTGGCGATTCAGATTCGAGTTCGACTTGATTAAGCAAGATTAATACTTCAACTTCGGTTATGGCCAACGTCTTGGCAATTTCTGGCAACGTCAGTTTGTGGCGATTCTCACGCACGAATACCATCGGGTTGATGTCTTGGCGAACTAAATTACCGCCGGTCACGAGCGACATGTTGAGGAAACCAGGGCGTGATTCCACGACCCGACCAAATCGATTGGCTTGCTCATCGAAAACAAGGGAGCCTTTTTTGTATGCAGCTTTGACGTCGGCTTTGAGTTCGTGAGCCTTCTTTACGTTATTGGCTGCACGTTCAATGATGATACGCCGCCATGAAAGCGCGTGGTTGGAGCCGCTTTCCCCTAAATCAGTGTCTTGCACTGTGTCGAGCTTATCGTCGAAATCACAAAAATCGTCCATGTCTTCGAAATGCTTTGGATCTAGGACCATACAACCTCACCCCGCCGTGAAGAATAAAAACCCGCACTAACTGTCTTGTTTTCGGGCGAATAGCGAAACCTATTAATTTAGACTCAATCCTCGTACCAATAACTGCGAACTCAGTCAATAGAGGGCTTTATTACGCCACATGCGCAAATTCGTGATTCCGAAAAAGTCATCGCCACACCGTAGTAATCGGCAATTACCTGTGTTAGTCCTCTCGCAACGACCTGATTTTATTAGCCAAACCAATGCGAGGTTAGCATGCAGTCTATGGGTGTGAAGGGACAAGAATTCCGGGCAATCAAAAACGTGTGCGTGATAGGCGCTGGTGTTATGGGGCAGGCTATCGCTGCGCACATGATAAATGCGGGCCTTGATTGCACCCTCTTGGACATGCCAAGTGAAGGCGGTGACAAAAATAGGATCGCTCAAGAAGCGATAAGAAAAATTCAAACTAGTAAGCCGGGTCTATTGTTCAGTAAGAACGCATCTGCACGCATTAAAACCGGTAACATTGATGACGATCTGTCGTGCGCCAAAAAATGCGATTTAGTGGTGGAAGCAGTTTTTGAGAACATGGATATTAAGCAGGGCCTGTTTCGCAAGCTTGAAAACAATCTTGGCAAACACACCATCGTAGCCTCGAACACGTCAGGTCTCTCCATCGAAACCATGTTGCAGGGCTTGAGCCCAGATTTCTGCAAGCGCTTTTTGGTGATGCACTTCTTTAATCCCGTTCGTTATCTCCATTTGCTTGAGATAGTGCCAGCGAAGACCACCGACAAAGCCATTCTCAACGCTATGATCAAATTTGGCGAGGAGCGTTTGGGCAAGGGCATTGTGATCGGCAAAGACACGCCCAATTTCGTGGCCAATCGCATCGGCGTGTACGGCATGATGGAAACCATCGCGACCGTTTTGCGCGGCGAATATACCGTTGACGAAATCGATGCGGTGTTTGGCCCAGCGCTTGGTCGGCCGAAGAGCGCGATCTTTCGCACGGCTGATGTCGTGGGTCTCGATACGTTTATTTATGTTGCACAAAATTGTTTCGACAATCTGCCACACGATGAATGCCACGATGTCTTCGCTATTCCCGATTTCCTGCGGCAGATGGTGAAGAACGGGTGGCTTGGTCAAAAGTCGGGTCAAGGCTTTTATAAGAAGGAAGGCGACAAGATCCTCGTCATTGATCCGAAGACACTCACGTACAGCGATAAGGGTAAAGTGCGCTTCGAATCGATCGGCACTATCCGCCACCTCACTAACCTCAAAGATAAGATCGAAGCGGTCGCCTATGCTGACGATCGCGCAGGTCGACTCTTCTTTACCCTAGCATCCAAGATAGGCATCTATGCGGCGAATCACCTCTTCGAAATCGCCGATACCATCGCTGACGTCGACAACGCCCTCAAATGGGGCTTCGGCTGGGAATATGGCCCGTTTGAAACCTGGGATGCCATGGGGGTGCAAAAAAGCGTGAGCCTGATGGAGAAGCAAGGCCTCAAGGTGCCAGCGTGGGTTAAGGACATGCTCGCATCGGGTCGACAAACCTTCTACACCGAGGGCGCACAACAAAAGAGCTACGTTTATGACCCGCGCAGCAAAGGCCAGCTCGAGATAAAAACTCTTCGCGAATGGAAGCTCGAGCTCGTCAAGCGTGACAAGACCAGGCTCGTCGTCGATAAAGATGCTTTCTCGCTCGTGGACGCAGGCAACGGCGCACTCATCGTCGAGTTTCATAGCAAGATGAATGCGATTGATCACGACATTCTGCACGGCATTAACGAGGGCATTGACCGCTGCGAAAACGGTGAATTCGAAGCACTCGTGCTCGCGAATGACGGAGCAAATTTTAGCGTTGGTGCGAATCTCTTGTTGCTCTACATGGCGGCGAGCCAAGGCATGTGGCATGAAATTGACGAGATCATCCGCCTCTTTCAAAATACCGGCAAGCGCTTGCGTTACAGCGCCATACCGACAGTCGCAGCGCCATTTCAATTGACGCTCGGCGGTGGCTGTGAACTTTCGTTGTGGTGTGACCGCATTCATGCCGCGGCGGAAACCTATATTGGCCTCGTCGAAGTTGGTGTTGGCCTCATCCCTGGCGGGGGCGGCAATATTGAAATGGTCGCTCGCACGCTTAAGGGCGCGGTGAACTCGCCCACGTTTGTGACGGAACCTTTGCTCATGCGCGCCCTGGAAACGGTGGCGACGGCCAAGGTTGCCACGAGCGCGCTTGAAGGAAAAGAAATGCTCTTTCTAAAAGAAGGCGACAGCTTCTCGATGAATCGACGTTTCCTCGCCCACGATGCTGCAACTATTGGTGTTGCGATGGCGCGAGCGGGTTATATCCCCGAAGCACCGCGTTCGTTCAGATTGCCCGGCAAAAATGCGTGTGCAACTTTTGCCATGGGGCTGCGCAGTTTCTTAGGCGGCAAATTCATTTCGGATTACGACTTTAAGATCGCCCTCAAAGTCGCGCACGTCATGACCGGCGGCCATACCAATTCGTATCAGGAGATCAGCGAAGACGCGTTGCTTGATCTTGAGCGCGAAGCATTTTTGTCACTCTGCGGCGAGCAAAAAACCATGGAACGAATCGCGTACATGCTCGAGAACAACAAGCCTCTGCGTAACTAAGGTGAACCATTAACCCCGTGAGACGAAACAAGGATTACTGTTATGATGATAGAAAACGTAGCAATTCTCTCAGCAGTTCGTACGCCGATAGGAAAAGGCATTAAAGGTTCATTTCGAGCCGTGCGACCCGATGAGCTCGGCGCCAAAGTGGCTGAAGAAGCGATTAAGCGCTCTGCCGTGTCGGGTGACGACGTTGAAGACGTGATTTTCGGTTGTGCCATGCCTGAAGGCGAGCAAGGTATGAATGTGGCGCGCATCATAGCGCTGCGTGCAGGCTTGCCGGTTAAGGCGTCGGCAGCGACGGTCAATCGCTTTTGCGCAAGCGGCCTTCATGCGGTTGCCGACGCGGCGAAGTCGATAGCGGTTGGTCAGATCAAAGTTGGTCTTGCCGGCGGCGTCGAGTCAATGTCCATGATACCCATGGGCGGGCATAAGCCAAGTGCGAATCCCTATTTGATGGAGCATTCGCCAGGCTCGTATCTGCCGATGGGTCTTACTGCTGAAGAGGTCGCCGACAAGTACAAGGTTGACCGCAAGCGCCAAGACACCTTTGCGCTCGCAAGCCACCAAAAAGCTTGCATGGCGATCAAAAATGGCTGGTTTGCCGATGAGATCGTCGGTTTTGATATAGCGCCGTTTTATGATCTCGAGGCTAAAGTCATTATCGATACCGACGAAGGGCCCCGCAGTGACACGACGCTTGAAGCGTTGATGGCGCTCAAGCCCGCGTTCAAGGTGAATGGTACGGTCACTGCAGGTAACTCATCGCAGGTGAGCGATGGCGCCGCTGCTGTGGTGCTTGCAGATGATGCGTGGGCAAAGTCACAAGGTAAAAAAATACGTGGCTATTTTAGAGCATTCGTGACGGCCGGTGTTGACCCGACCATCATGGGTGTCGGCCCCGTACCGGCCGTGCGTAAACTGCTTGCGTTAACGGGACTCTCGGTCAACGACATCGACATCTTCGAGCTCAACGAAGCCTTCGCAGCGCAATCGGTGTATTGCATCGACGAGCTCGGGTTGGACCCGGCGAAGGTGAATCCACTTGGCGGTGCCATCGCTTTGGGTCATCCCTTGGGTTGTACCGGCGCGCGACAAATCACGACGATCCTCCATCATCTCGAACGCACGAAGTGTCGTTACGGCGTTGTGACGATGTGCGTGGGCGGCGGCATGGGTGCGGCGGGGCTCGTCGAGCGGGCAGGATAGTCATTTAGGCCAAAACTCGACGAGGAACGTGATGGCGAAAAACAAAACTATTCTGGTTATAGGTGCATCCTACGGTGGCCTTCATGCGGCTGCGAGCGCCCGTCGGCGTGATGAAGATGCGCGCATCTGTGTAATCGAAAAGGGCCCCTTGTCTCACGAAATCTCTTCTCGCGAAGAGATTTTTTGTAGGCGCCATAGCGTGGAACTTATCCGCGCTGGCGCAACGGGCCTCGATCCAGATTCGCGCAGTGTAAGTCTGGTAGCAAGAGGGCGCCAAGAGCGCATGCCCTATGATGCGCTCGTTTATGCGGGAGGTGTGCTCGAGAGTCATTTGAGCGTGCCAGGGCTTCTGCCCGAGCATGTGATCAGCTTCTTTAATGTTCATCATTATCTTACAAAGTCGTCACCCATATTTCGTCACGTCGTCATCATTGGCTGCGGTATCAACGGAATTGAGACTGCCATTGAGTTTAACAAGGCTGGTTATGCAGTCACGCTTGTGGACAAACGACACCGTATACTCCCTGAATTTTCGCGGTCGTTCTCCCATGCAATATTGGCCAAGCTCAAGAGCGAGGGTATCGCTGTGCTGTTGGGCAATCACGTGATCGCAGGAAATTATTCAGCATCAGGAAAACTCGAACTCAAGACGCACCAAGGAGCAACGCTTGAAACTGGGTTAGTGGTAGGCGCGATGGGCCTCCGCCCTCAGGTTTCGCTGTTGGCTGATGCGGGAGCCGCTCTCGACATCGATGGCTTTGTGCGCGTCGATGATCACATGGCGACGACACTGCCCCATGTTTTCGCATGTGGCAATGCGATAAAGACGCCGGTCATCCTCACCAACGAACGCAAATGGCTGGTCTCTAAAATGAACTTTCAGCAATCGGCGTTGATAGCCGGTAATAACGCAGGATCGATAGCGCCAGCGTTTGATGTTGTAACACCTTCGTGTCAAACCATGACCATAGCAACGACAGAATATTGCTTTGCACGCACAGGCCTCAGTGAAGAGCAAGCGCGGGTTCATTTGGGTGACGACAATCTTCTAGTCAGCACCGTCTATGAACAGCGCCTTGCTGATACGACCGATCAACTCCAGCATTGCGTTCGCTTGCTGCTTGATAAAAAGCGTCACGTGATTGTCGGCGGTGAAATATCTGGCGATAGCAATGTCTGTGGACGCATAAGCATTTTGAGTCAAGCAGTGCGAGACGGCTATACGCCAGAGCAATTGCTTACCATCGATATGGTTTTTGATCATGACAACGACGTGTTGCTTCTCGATCCGCTCAAGGAAGCGGCGTTGCGCGCGCAATTTCATTTTGTGCACGACGCGCCAATTATTTCTGCCGACACACTTGCGCTGTGGCTCAAGAGCAATCGAGATTTTCGTTTGGTCGACGTGAGTGATGCGCCGGCCTTTTCTGGACGTCGCGCACAGCAAATGCTTCATGTGCCGCTTGCGCGCCTGCGCAAGGACTTTGCAGATTTAGAAGAGCCCGATATGCCGATCGTGATTTTCTCGACGTCTGTTGAGCAAAGTCAGCTGGCGCAGCGTGCGCTGATGCATCGTGGCCGCACCAATGTCTACAATCTCGATGGCGGCATTGCTGCCTTCGCCATGGTTTTTGCCGAGGAAAAACAATGAGTGCGCTCTTTTATTACGACGTGGTTTGTCCTTATGCCTACATGGCGTTCATGTTTTTGCATCGTGCGGCTGCATTTCTGGACGGGCGGCTTACTCTTAAGCCGATTCTCCTTGGAGGTCTCTTTAAGGAGATGGGTGTCGAGGTCGCCTTTAACAGCCGCTTTCCGCTGCGCACCGTGACCCCACTACGTGTTGCGCTCGTTGAGCCACGAGTAATTGATGCGGTATTTCATGCAGCGTGGGCCGACAACGTCGACGTTGCTGATGACGCACTATTAGGTGGAGTTCTTAATAAGGCTTTTGCCAACGCGGAAAACTTGCTAGAGCGTTCGCAAGATAATCACATCAAAGAGCAGCTTAAGAAAAATACGGCATCAGCAGTAGCGCGCGGCGTTTTTGGAGTGCCGACTTTTTTTGTGCGCGATGAGTTGGTATTCGGCCAAGACAGGTTTCCGTGGATGAGACACGAAATTTAGTTTTTCTTCGAGGAGGCTTTATGGTTGCGCATGCGGAGTACATTTGGTTAGACGGAGCGAAGCCTACAACATCGCTCAGGAGTAAAACCCGGATATTGATGTTCAACAAAAAGAACAAGGTGAGCATCGGTGATTTTCCACAATGGACCTTCGACGGGTCATCAACCTACCAGGCTCCTGGCGACAAATCAGATCTTGTGCTCAAGCCGGTGACCTTTGTCGAGGATCCCATCCGAGGTGAGAATAGCTACTTGGTCTTGTGCGAGGTGTTTCATCGCGATGGCAAACCAGTCCTATCAAACACCAGAGCGCTGTTGCGCGATCAACTCATCCTTGCCAATCGTGATCTCGATCCATGGATAGGTTTTGAACAAGAGTACACGTTGTTTTCAGGCGGACGTCCACTTGGTTGGCCGCAAACGGGCTATCCTGAACCGCAAGGGCCATATTATTGCAGCGTCGGTGCTGACCGTAGTTTTGGTCGGCCCATTGTCGAAGAACATATGCGTCTTTGTCTAGAAGCGAATCTCTTGTTCTTTGGTATCAACGCCGAGGTGATGCCATCGCAGTGGGAATTTCAAATAGGTCATCGCGGTTTTCTCGGCGAGAAAGCGGATCCGTTGACGGCCTGTGATCATTTGTGGATAGCGCGCTGGTTGTTGCAACGGGTAGCCGAACATTATGGCGTCGTCGTGAGCTTTGATAACAAACCGGTCAAAGGCGATTGGAATGGCGCAGGCGCTCACACGAATTTTTCCACCAAAGACACACGCGATAAAAAAGTTGGTTGGGATACGATAGAGCGCTTCATCGAAGCACTCGAGGCGCGTCATAAACAGCACATCGCGGGTTACGGTCACGGCTTAGAAGAGCGACTCACAGGCCGCCACGAGACCTGTGACATCAACACATTTCGTTCGGGGCTGAGTGATCGCGGGGCATCGATCCGTATTCCCCACGGTGTCGCGGTTGATAAATGCGGTTATGTCGAGGATCGACGGCCTGGCGCTAATTGCGATCCCTATGTCGTGTCGGCATTGCTGATCGAAACCATGAACCTGGCGCAACAAAGCGCGCAGAAAAAGAAGAGCAAAGGTAGGGCAACGTTGCGTGCTGCTTAAGTCCGCTTTGCCGAGTAATTGCATCATGCCCTCGCGACGCTCTTAGACGACCCGGATCAGAGACATTTGGTATAACTACCGAGGGGGGGCCGTTCGGATATAAGAGGGAAGTTTTGGAATTGGCATACGTGCTTTGTCGTACGCAACAAAAAAGGCGCTAATGGCGCCTTTGATGTGTAGCTCGTTGACGAATTACTTCGTTTCTTCAAAATCAGCGTCGACAACTTTGCCGTCGGCCGGATTTTGTGCGCTACCCTTCGCGTTGTCAGATGACGTACCTGCATTCGCCGCGTCTTGTGGTGCAGCATGCTTGTACATTTCTTCGGCGAGCTTGTGGCTAATCTTGGTGAGCACTTCAGTCGCTTCCTTGATTTGGCCAAGATCTTGCGCATCAAGTTTAGCCTTAGCGTCTTTGATAGCATCTTCAGCGGAGGTCACCAAATCAGACGGCAATTTATCTTTGCCTTCGGCTATGGTTTTCTCAAGGCTATAGACGATCGAGTCGAGCTTATTGCGCTCTTCAACCAATTCACGACGCTTGTGATCTTCATCTGCATGTTCTTTAGCTTCGTTGACCATGCGGTTGATTTCATCTTCCGACAAACCGGAGCTTGCGGTGATGGTGATGCGCTGCTCTTTATTGGTTGCGCGATCTTTCGCTGAAACATTGACGATGCCGTTTGCGTCGATGTCAAAGGTGACTTCGATCTGTGGCATACCACGCGCTGCACTCGGAATGCCCTCGAGGTGGAAGCGTCCAAGCGTACGATTGCCAGCGGCCATTTCGCGCTCACCTTGCAAGACGTGGACCTCAACAGAGGTTTGATTGTCAGCCGCCGTCGAGAAAACTTCGGTTTTCTTGGTGGGGATCGTGGTGTTGCGTGGAATCAAAACGGTGTTCACGCCACCTAAAGTTTCAATACCCAAGCTCAGCGGCGTTACGTCAAGCAAGAGCATGTCCTTGACTTCACCCGACAACACACCGGCCTGCACTGCTGCACCGAGCGCTACCACTTCATCAGGATTGACTGAGCGGTTTGGTTCGCGGTTAAAGAATTTCTTCACGTATTCTTGGACCATCGGAATACGCGTCGAGCCACCTACCAATATCACTTCTTGGATATCAGAGGTCTTAAGCTTGGCATCGGCGAGCGCCTTTTCGCATGGCGTAAGTGTACGCTTCACGAGGTGCTCAACCATTTGTTCGAATTTCGCACGCGTGAGTCTGATGTTGAGGTGTTTCGGACCATTCGCATCGGCGGTCAAAAATGGCAAGCTTACCTCAGTTTCCTTCACGCTCGACAATTCGATCTTGGCTTTTTCTGCCGCTTCCTTCAAACGCTGCTTGACCATTTTGTCAGATGACACATCGATGCCGGTATCTTTACGGAACTCATCAATCAAATATTTGATGAGAACATCGTCGAAATCGTCACCACCCAAATGGGTATCGCCGTTGGTGGAAATCACTTCAACAACATTTTCTCCGACTTCGAGAATGGAAATATCGAAGGTACCACCACCGAGATCGAATACAGCGATCTTTTCTTCGGTCTTCTTGTCGAGGCCATAAGCCAGTGATGCAGCGGTTGGTTCGTTGACGATACGCTTAACATCAAGCCCCGCAATACGACCTGCATCCCGTGTTGCTTGGCGTTGCGCATCGTTAAAGTACGCGGGTACGGTGATCACGGCCTCTTTCACTTCGTGACCCAAATAGTCTTCAGCGGCCTTCTTCAGCTTTTGCAAAATCTTCGCGCTAATTTCTTGTGGCGAAAGGGTTTTGTCGCCGACCTTAAAGCCAACGTCGCCATTCGGCATGCGCGCGCAGTTGAAGGGGTGGCGCGAGAGTTCATCTTTTACTTCATCGTAACGATGACCGATAAAACGCTTCGCCGAAAATATGGTGTTTTCAGGGTTGGTAATGGCTTGTCGGCGGGCGATTTGGCCGACCAAAACTTCGCCTTCGCGGGTGAAACCAACAACGGACGGCGTTGTACGGGCGCCTTCTTCGTTGGCGATCACCTTGGGCTCGCCGCCTTCCATGATCGCGACCACGGAATTCGTGGTACCTAAATCGATGCCGATAACCTTGTTTGCCATAATAATTACTCCGTTACATCAAAAAACTTTTAGAACGCTCGTGTGGCTTCACACATCAAAATTACAAATTTTCCGATTGGTAACATAGGCAGAAAAGAAGGCGAGTCAAGCAAGCACGCCTGAGCTCATGCCAATTCTGCGACTTTACACCAGAGCCCCGCTAGTCTAGTTCTTGTAGTTCTGGTTAGATTGCATTTTCTTTAAATGAACTTTTGGGCGGTAATTGGTGAGTGGCAAAAATTTTCAAGCCAAGGTGCATTTTGTAGCTGGCAAGGGTGGCGTGGGGAAGACCGTCATCGCAGGGGCGCTCGCGCACCATTTTGCCAAGCAGTATAAGACACTGTTAGTTGAATTGAGTGAAGAAGAAACCGGTGATACGCGGCCAAAACTTGCCACTATTAAAGAACACCACTCAAAAAAGTTCTCCCATATAAAATTTTTTCCAGACCAGACATTGTACGAATACCTCACGCTGAAAATTCCTCAGCGCATGGTTCTTGACTCCTTCATGTCGCAGACGTTGTTTCGTGCGCTCGGGTCAGCAATGCCGGGCCTCGCGGATTTGACACGCCTTGGTAAGATTTGGTTTCACGCTGATGCGGAGCATGAACCAAAAGGCGAGATCTACCAAAAGATTGTTGTCGACATGCCAAGCTCAGGCTTCGTAAGCCGTTTCTTAACCATCGCCAGAGTTGTGAGTGACGCGGTAAGAATTGGACCACTCGCGAAGGAAGCCAAACTCATCAGCGAGTATTTTGGCAATGCCAACAATGCGCGATTGCACATTGTCGCGATGCTGCAGGAATTGGTGGTCAATGAAACCATCGAGCTCTTGCACGACATCAAAGAGGCAAAGAGTACGCATGTGGGCCTGCTCT
>CAZRSD010000004.1:23773-24106 GCA_964602645.1 uncultured Myxococcales bacterium | reverse complement strand
AGAGCAGTTTGCGCAAACGTTCACGTTCTTCTTCTTCAGCTATCTTTCTGCTGATACCGATGTGATCGTAGTTTGGCATAAATACAACGTGGCGCCCAGGAACGGAGATGTTGCAACTGACACGTGGCCCCTTGGTTCCGATGGGATCTTTGGTGACTTGCACCAAGACTTGTTGGCCAGGCTTGAGCAGATTTTCAATCTTGTATTTTTCTTTTTGGCGACGCTTGTTCTTAATAGCAACGTCGACATCACCAGCAACGTGGCCGCGCATTTCGGCTTCAGGCGCCGCTGTCTCGTCGCTTTCATGTACTGGATCTATTTCGCTTGTTGCCA
>CAZRSD010000004.1:340-23763 GCA_964602645.1 uncultured Myxococcales bacterium | reverse complement strand
TTCCGGCTCTTCGAGTGCGTCTTGGGGATCCAAACTCGGTTGCGCGCGAACCACGTCGCCAACATAGAGAAAGGCCGCCTTTCCGGTCCCAAGCTCAACGAATGCCGCTTGCATACCCGGTAACACGCGCTGGATTTTACCGAGGTAAATATTGCCCACCAAACCACGGTCAGCATTGCGCTCGATCATGAGCTCGGTAACGATACCGCCCTCAAGAAGGGCGATCCTCGTTTCAAAAGGCGCTACATTTACAACCAATTGTTCGCTCAAGTGACACCAAAACCTTTCATCAACAAAAAACTCTTGGAAGGCTCGCGCGAAAAGTTCTTACCGGCGCCCTCGCTCGCGTTGTGGCCGCACGATATTGGTTCGCTTTAAGTTAGCGATAGCCGCGATTCTTCGTTCGGCCATCGCGTTTGCGGCTTTAAGCGTAGAAATTTTCTCGTTCTCGGCGATCGTTAACAACTGACTCACAATATCAAAAATGCCGGCAGCTTTTCCGATTGCATGTTTGCGGTTGTAGCCTTCAAGCTCGTTCGACACATTGATCAAACCACCAGCATTGATGACAAAATCCGGCACGTAAAGAATTTTACGTTCTTCAAGAATAGAGCAATCGGTGTCTTCATTGCCGAGCACATTGTTCGCACAACCTGCAACGATCTTCGCGCGCATGCGTGGAATTGTTTTTGCATTGACCGTGCCACCCATAGCGCATGGCGCAAATATGTCGCAATCCACGTCGTAGATTTCACTCGACGGCACAAAGGTCAAGGTTTCGTATTGCGTTGCAGCACGCTTAATTTTTTCTTCGTCGATATCAGCTGCAACAACCTTAGCGCCTGCAGCCAAAAGATGACCGATCAAATAAAACCCGACCTGCCCTACGCCTTGCAGCGCAATGGTTCGTCCTTGCATGCTGTCACTGCCGAAGGCTTTTTCCATCGCTGCGCGCATGCCGTGATAAACACCAAAAGCAGTCACCGGACTTGGATCACCTGAGCCACCAAGCGCGCGCGCAAAACCCGTCACGTGATCGGTCTCCATGCGCACCCATTCCATGTCTGAAACGGTGGTGCCAACGTCCTCGGCCGTAATATAGCGACCCGCCAAACTTTGTACGAAGCGGCCAAATGCACGGAACAGCGTTTCCGATTTCATGGACTTGGCATCGCCAATAATCACTGCTTTGCCACCGCCAAGATTGAGGCCCGCTGCCGCCGATTTATACGTCATGCCACGAGAAAGTCGAAGCGCATCATGAAGCGCTTCATCTTCATTTTCATAGGGCCACATACGGCATCCCCCCAAGGCGGGGCCCAATATGGTGTTGTGAATCGCAATGATAGCTTTTAGATTTGAGACGCGATCGTAACAGTAAACAACTTGTTCATGTTCTTTCGCTTTCATTTCATCAAACACATTCATCTTAAATCCTTATGTGAGCTAAATCATGATTCCAAAAGTAGCTTATCGCATTTCTGCGTCTTCACCACGTCGACCATTGAATCGAATTTGCGCAAGCCAAAAAGATTACTAACGCAATTTTCGCCATTCATTGCAAACTTCGGTCGGCACGGATTATCAGCTCTCCGAAACTTGGCAAATACCCCTGAAAACCTCTTCAGCATTTCCTTGTTGCACAATTTCAAACAGTGCGCGATCAGCTTCTTGCTCTATCAAACGACACGACACGCTCAGGATGCCGCCGCGCTGATGAATCTCAACGCGCGAAAGCCTTTCATCACGCTTGGCTAAAAACGCAGCCGCAACCATCGCGCCGGTGCCGCAACTTTTCGTCCAACCGGCACCGCGTTCGTGAACACGCAACTGTAGGCGACCGTAACTATCTCGCCAAAGAAAACCCAAATTAACTTCATCGGCGTCGGGAATTTTTTCCCGTGCTTCCGCAAGACAACGCTCTTGCTCAAATGACATATCGTTGAGCAAAAAAACAACGTGATCGTTTCCGATATGCCCACGTGCCACCTGCTCAGCAAAAGAAACGTAGGCGTCGCTCCGCATGACGATCGAGCAGCCGCCCATCGCTATCGCTACCTGCTCACCCTGCATTTCACATCGATAGTTTCGACCGGCAAGATTAATGCTGAACGGACTTGGTGGCCGATATGCTTGCGCAAGATACCGTGCAAGCACGCGTAAACCGTTGCCGCAATTTTTGGCGAAACTGCCGTCGGAATTTATGACCGTCATGCACCATTGACCTGCTTCGCTGTGCACCATAATCACGCCGTCGCCACCAATGCCACGGTGACGATCGCATAAAGCTTCGGCCTTGGCGGTTATACGATCACGCAGGCGTATGTCATGGTCATTGACCAAATCGAAAACGATAAAGTCATTGCCATTACCGTGATATTTGGTGAAAACTGTAAAAACGCCATTCATTGATAACACGTAACTCTATGGTCTACAGATGATCAAGCCTAGTCCACAAATGAGAATCAGCCGCTTACCCTTGTTGATGCTCACACCATTGTTCATATTGTTCAACGGGTGCGTAAGCATTACTTCGCCGCCCGAAGATAAGGATCCAAAGACGCTTCCACAATACTGGTTGACCACTTCCTTATATGTTGGCCAATTTTATGATGATGACAAATTAAAGCTTGTCGATTTCAGACCGTTTGCAGCTCTCGATGATGCGCAAACACTTGATGGCGAAACGATACTGCCAAAGATTGTCGATGGTACCATTCCAGCCGGAAGCCTCGTCACGATCGTTTCGGTTAGCTTTCCCGACGATCAAACTAAACTAAAGCGCCCGCTCTTTTCACCCCGTGAAAATATTTGGGTGTATATGCGCATCGGCAAAGAGCGTGGCAGAGTCACCATTATGCGCGACAAACCACACATTTTGGTGGTGCCACGCGTAATCACCACCGAAGAACAACTTCAAGGCTACCTCAAACGATTTCTTTCAAACAAGGATCCGAATCGGTGGCTGTTGCAGCAGGAGAGTTATTTTCAAAACGGCATCTTTCAAAAAAAGCCGGTCATTGGCATGAAGCGCCAGCATCTCATTTCAGCTCTTGGCCCCGCCATTAAAAAGCAATACCAAAAACCAAGCGACTTCGAAGAGGCGCAGGAGATTTGGCACTACCACGACTACCTCATCATTATTGAAGATGACATCGTGGCCAAGATAACCAAGCTGCAAAAGTCGTGAGTGGGCTATTCGAAAAAGTTGTTCATACCGCGCGCGAAAGCTTCAAATACCATGGGGAGCTTGCCGCGGTTCGCCTCTTGAAACTCTTTGCGCAATGACACTAAGAAGCTTTCGGTCGACTCGACCGGTATCAATTTTGGATCGGTACCGGCGAGAATTTTAAGCGCGATCGTCGCTGCTTTTTCACCTTGCTCGATGGGTGACGCTGCGATGGCAATGTCACCGCCGTCTTCGACAATAAAGCCATTCAAGCCAAAAATGAGTGCTTTCGAATTCGCTTTCGACCATTTGATCACGGTTTCTGGAGGCATAAGCTTTGGATCACCGGGACCACCCTGTAATTGACGATAGTTCGAAACCAAAATCACGTCGGCCTTTCCCTGCAGTTCGAGCAAGCTCTTTTGCCAGTCGGCATAGGTATTCACCATCACCGGTTCCAAAAGCGTATGCGGCGCCCATTCAAATGCTTTGATAACATCCCAATCGCGTTTCACCGGCAACGACATGTCGCCGAGGTAGCCAACGATGAGGCCGCGCTTGACAACGGTATCCTCAAAGAGATGCGGTAGCGAATCAAAAATCGCGGCAACAGGTACACGCTCGTGAACACCCGCGGTGTTGATCGCGCCATCGTAGCCATAATCACGCATATCGCTATTTAGACCAGCAAATACGACTGCGATGTCTAGGCGATTATTATAGTATTCGCCCACAAATTTTTGTGCATCGTCATCGACAGCAATGATGATGCGCGGCTTGATTTGATCGATCATGCTACGCGCTATGATGCCAGCTTTCTCTTTGTAGGTTTGTTCAGGGTGATTTTTCGTATTCATGTATTGCCAATACAATGAAAAATCTCGTCGATCCTTGAGCGTACGCATGAGGCCATCATTCACGTAGCGCACCCAAGCATAGTCCAAAGCGTAGCTGTGCAAGATGAGGATGCGCGGCTGCGTAAAGTTGTACACGATGAGTACGCCCGCAACGCCGATCACAAACAGTATCTTCGCAATGGAGACGAATTGATTGACGGTAATCTTTGCCATAGTGACTACAAAACCCCCAACATTCGCCAATAAGGAATGGATATATAAATTGCCAGAATCTTCACAATGTTCATGTATACATTGTACATCAGGATGGTGCGCTTGCTGAAACCGCATTCCTTCGAACTAAGCCGACAAAAATCCTGAAAAGGTGGATATTGAGCTGGGTAAATCCACATTTTGCCGATGAGCAGAACCATGAAGCCTACCGTCCAAGGGTTCACTTCATATTGCTGGGCGAGCGGCACAAAGACCGTGCCGAGCAAAACCACGGTAGGGCCATAGGGAATGAATAGCCGCACAACGCTGATCACGCCGACCATGAGCAAAATGAAGACATATAAATCGTTTTTGATGTACGCACCAAGCCATCCTAGTTGCTCGACGATCAGAATATTGAGATGAGCGTAATTGAAAAAATTGATGAGCCCGATCAACGAACCGAGCAAAAAGAGCCCGGGCCAGTTGATGAGGCTTTGAAAATTCTCGCGCGTGAGAATTTCTAAAATCAACAACGAAAACAAAATAAAGAGCCCAATAAGCTGCGGCGGCAAACCATGAAGGCTTTGGGTTATCATGCCGAGCGCAAAAATTGCGAAACAGACGAGCGCGAATTTTTCAATGCGCGTAATGGGTCCTAAGACTCGCAGTTGATCGCTAATCTTTTCTCGATCGATTTCCAATTTCTCGTCGGTTTTGAGGAAAAACACGAAAGGAAGGGAAAAGCCAGCGACGAGAACTAACCCTAGCACTGTTGTTGCCTGAAGCCATCCGATCCACTGAAAGCGTTCTTGATCTTGCGCCCACAACAGCCCAAGCAACATAAAGTTATGCAGCGAGCCACTCAGAAATATCGGGCTGAAGATGCTAATGCTAAAAAATGCGCTCATCGCCAATTTCGTTGCAGCCTTGCCACCCGACTTAACTTTGGTCTGTGACATAAACTCATTCAAGAAAGGCGTCATGACTTCGACGCGATTCAATGCCACCGGCACCGCCATCGTTAATATGATACCGAGGAGAAATATGCTCACGTCGGACCAAAACTGCGTTTGCGGAATGCGCTTTAAGATGTGCAACAGGAGCCGATAAAGAATGCCAGAGTTAACAAGAATGGAACCCAAACCTAAAATACCGAGCACCATGAAAAAGGTCGCTGATGCATAGCCGGATAAAATGACTTCAGATGGCGCAAGCCGCAGCACGAGTGCGGTCACCACGAGAAAAATACCAACGATATATGAATCGACGAGCTCGAAGATCCACATGATCACGCCAGCAACAAGCAGACTTACATATATGCGCGCGCTTGAACTGGTAAGTTTTGCCGCGGTCAACAAATACAGTAGAACGGGAACGATGATGGTTAAGCCCCACCCCAATATGAGTCGAAGACGAGACAGGACAGTTTCAGGGGCCATTATTCCTGCGCTATCACCCAAGATAAAAGGCGCCATCTTGCGCAGGTCCTTGAGCATGTTGTAGAGCAGTTCCGATCGCATGTCCGCTCGACGGTCGAGCACGCGCGCGAAATCATGTGCGGGAATTTTGAGCAGCTCGGCCTTTGTATTGGCGATTGCCGTATCGATATACGCAGGCGCCAAAAAGCCGGCCTCATGGCCAAAGTACTGGCCCTTCTCAACCGTCTTGCTCGTACCATCTTGTGCTTTGAGCAACACGGCACCATCGGCAACATAATACACATGCGTCGCTGGCTGCGATTCAAGGTAAATAGTTTGTTCAGCATCGAACGAAACCAAATCGATAACTGAAATTAAACGTGCCAGATCTTGTGGAGGACATTTCTTCATCGTTGGATCGCTACTGATGAAGGAATCCACGGCAAGAGATCGATCCACTGCGCCCTCATAAATGAATGGTTACGTATTACGATAAGAATAATACTTTCATAACCATTTTATTTTGTACATTTTATTACGGGCGCCAATGAAAACAGAGCACATCAAAAACATATCTGTAATCGCCCATCGCTACGATGTCTTTATCTTTGATATTTTCGGCGTTGTTCACGACGGCGGCGCTATCTTTACCGATACCCTCGAAACCATCAGCAAACTTAGCGCGAGCGGCAAGAGCGTTTTTTTCCTGAGCAACGCGCCGCATCGAGCATCATACGTAGCTGAACAGCTCAAACAAGTTGGCGTCGACGAATCGCTCTATTTTGGCATTTTGACAGCAGGTGAGCAAACGCATCGCTATTTGCAAAGCAAATCTGCATCGGCGCCGATGAGCCTCGGCAAGACGTGCTATTTCGTCGGCTCCCAAACCATGGTCGATATCTTGCCAACAGATGGCTACGAACTCACTCGAGATATTAATTCCGCGGATTTCATTTTGGTTGCGGGCCCTGAAACTCCGCTATCCACCCTCGAGAATTACGAAGCCGTGCTCAGAGAAGGTGCAAAGCACGCACTGCCCATGATATGCGGTAATCCTGACCTTCAAGTGTTCAGGAAAGGTCGGCACGAAATACGCGCTGGCCATCTTGCGGCTTTTTACCAATCGATAGGCGGCCAAGTGACGTATTGTGGCAAGCCGTTTAGCGAAATCTATAATTTGGTTGGGCAAGTTTTTCGTGGCGTACCACGTAAGCGCATGCTCATGATCGGGGATTCCTTCTACACCGACGTCGCCGGCGCCAATCACGCCGGCATGGACTCATTGCTGAGCATCTCGAAGAACACGCTCTACGAAATTGGCTATAACGCGGACACGATAGATTGCCCCCACTTTGCGAAGCTCGTCCAAACACTTGCTGACGTGCAGAGCATTCCGACGTATTTCGCAAATCCCCTCAAATGGTAATTGCAACAAAAGGCCGACATGATGCCGGCTCTCTTTACGACACTACAATAATTTATCTAGCCTTCTTTCGTGGTGCAGGCTTAGCCTTCACGATCGCATTGGTATCGGCAGCACTGCGCGCAGGTGGACGCTTGCGTGCGGCGCTTGCGGCTTTTTTCTTTTTCGTCGACAAAGCAACTGCCTTTTTGGTCTTGGCCGCTGCAGTTTTCTTTGGGGCCATAGGCTTCTTGGCGGCGGCGGTTTTCTTACCAGCTTGTGGAGCTTGGTCTTTTTTCTTGCTGCCCTTTTTATCTTTTTTGTCTTTCTTATCTTTTTTATCTTTCTTATTTTTTTTGTCTTTTTTGCGCTCTTTATCGGCGCCTTTCTTGTCTTTATCCTTGCCCTTGTCTTTGTTCTTTTTGCCTTTTTGCTTTTCTATTTTGTCGAGGGCCTCACCAGCCTTTTGACCTGGCCTTTCTGGCTTCGCTTGCAAAATGGCCTTTGTTTCGCTCGGCGTTCTCGGCGGTGCCAAGATTTCAGCACAGATCGAGGTATCAAACCAGCTTGTGAAGATTTTGTAATCTTCTTCTACTTGCGTCGCATATTCGTTGGCAATCTCGTAAACCAGGGCAATAAATTCCTTGGATTCGCCCTTAGTCACGTCGGTTACGTTTTTTTCAAACGAATGCGGGATGCGTGCTTTGTTTGAATCGTTGTCGGCACGCGCGTGTGAGGTTGCAAGAATTTCGCCCCACTGTTCGCACATATCTTTGAAGTTGCTTTCTTTAAGGAGCGAAAGGCCCACGGTTTGGTCCTTCAAATCAGCGACAAGACCTGGGTATGCTTCTTTTTCGGGCGAACGTTCGCGAATCGAGTAGTAGCCGCTTGGAACATTGGGTGCGAGCTTCGGCAATTTGATCCAACCAAGGTGGTTATCGGAATGGACCGAAAGCGCGCGATAGCCTTCAACGGTGCGGTGGGCATCGTTGTCGAAGCTATAGTATGGACGATCCTCTTTACTCAAATACGGATACGAAGACGAGCGTCCTTGATGCTTTACGTCCAAGATGATGTCGTCGCCAGTTTGTGCTTTTTTACCTTCGAGCAAGACATAGAAGCGCTTAGTGCCGAGCGAACCCGTACCAGCGAGAAGACGTTCTGCAACGTCGATAACTTTGAAATAGGATTGCTTTGCACCAACGAGAGCACCGCGCAAAGATCGTCGATATTGGCTGAGCTCATTGGTCTTACCTTCGATCGCCGATACGATGGCCTTGCGTTCTTTGTCGGAAACTGCGCCAAGCTTGGGTGAGTCGAGATTAAATTTTCCGTTTATCGTCCACTTTGTGAGCATTTTCGCACGCGCGATTTTATTTTTCTTGTCGGTTATCTTTAGATATTCTTTCAGCGCACCGCGTGTTGCCTTAGCCGTGTAATTGATCTTGCCTTCTTTTTTGGTGCCAACCAGCTTCTTAACCTGATTAAGATAGCTTTCTGCAAAAATGGTGACGTGTGCTTTTTCGTCCTCGGGTTTCGATGTGCCGTTTTCACGCGACATGAGCAAAATACTGATCGCCATACGCCACACGTCGAACTGATAGTCAGCAACAATGCTTTCATCGAAATCATTGAGGCCGTATACGAGATTACCTTTGTTGTCTTCAAAGCTGCCGAAATTGTATGCGTGCAGATCGCCTTGCAACCACGTTTTGGTTTTCGGCGTTGAAAATTGCTTCATGCGAGAGTCTTTCGCAAAATCCGCCCAAAAAAGATGATCGGTACCTCGATAAAATGCAAATGGCGTTACCGACATTTTGCAGTATTTTTCATCGAGGATCTTCTTCTCCAGCCCCTTGTTGAACGCTTTGAGCTCAGAAATCACAAAATTCTTGCGAGACGTTTGCATCAGTTGTCCACCCTTCCTTATCGCTAAACTCACCAGCGGCATGAGCCATTTTTTTGGCTCTTGTGGCGTTGTTGTCAATCGAACATTAGCGCTGCGACATATTACAATAGATATAGCATGCATCTTACAGCAACTAAAAAATCTGCGAGATAAACCTAGAGTGTTTTAACAAAATAAATGAGAGCAATTAAGATTATAAATTATCTTGTCGTCGCTAAATTCCTCAAACGTTGTCTTCACTAAAATTTTCGAACACGTTACACAAATGCTCGATGATCGATCGCCTTACAGTGCCGAGGAGGATTATTCTTCAGCAGCATTTTGTTTATGAGGAGACACGCTCATGTACATGCACTATCTATGTTTCGTCTGTGCAATCAACACGTGCGTGTTGCTTAGTTGTAGCCGACCGAGCAGACCCACCACGCAATCTACCTATCAGCAGGAGAAAGCCCATATGCAAAACAAGAATCAAGAAGGCATTGCCGATGGCACTGAAGTTTTCTTTGTGTTGCGCACGCAACACTTAGTCCCAGCGCAAAAACAAACGCCGGAGAGTTTTTATATCAAAGGTCTCATCGAGGACGGTGAGTTTGTGCCTAAGTCGGGCATCCTCGGCAATGGCGAACTCAGCACTAAAGGTCGCTACGGTTGGCTCGAACTTGGCTCTCGCGCATTCTTCCCTATGGAATCGGACAAGAAGGCATCGACGCCATTCGTGAAGGGTTACCAAACACCACAGGGATTTGAGCCTTCGACGCGAGACATTTATTCTGAACCGTAGGATCAAGCATGCGCTATTTTCCAAAGAGCGACCAAGAAATTCACTGCATGCTTCGTGCGATCAACAAGGGCTCGCTCGATGAGTTATTCTCGTCGATACCTGAGTCTGCGCGCCTGAAAGATTTATTAAGCCTGCCCAAGCGACTCGATGAACTCGGGATAAAGCGTGAGCTTGCATTTGCACAAGCTGGCCCTCGAACAGTAAGTTTTCTCGGCGCGGGTGCCACGGAGCATTTTGTTCCCGAATGGGTTTCGCAACAACTCTTGCGTGCTGAATGGTATACTTCGTATACACCGTATCAACCTGAAGCGTCGCAAGGCACATTGCAAGCCATCTTTGAGTTCCAATCAATGGTGGCATCGCTCTTTGGTTTACCCGTCGCTAATGCGTCGATGTACGACGGTGCAACAGCCCTCGTTGAAGCACTGCTCATGGCGCTGCGCATCACTGGTAAAAAATGCGTGGCGCTGTCAAACACGATCCATCCAGAATATCGCGCGTGCGTTAAAACCTATTTTGGTGCGGCCGGACTTGAAGTCATTGACCTCGACTACGACAAAACCGGGCAGACATCTCAAGATGCATTAGAAAGGGTGTTTCGCACGTCGGCATCCACAATCGGCGCCGTTGCATTTCAATCACCCAATTTTTTTGGGCGCCTTGAAGCCGCGCGTGAGCTTACTGAACTTACCCATGCGCATAATGCACTCGTGGTGCAAGGCGTAACCGACATGAGTGCGCTTGCCATTATAACCTCGCCCGGTGCCGTGGGTGTTGATATTGCCATCGGCGAAGGCCTAGGACTCTTGGGCGGGATTAATCTTGGCGGTCCTGGCGTAGGCTTATTGGCTTGCCGCAGGCAATATTTGCGCCAATTGCCCGGGCGCCTCGTTGGCCTAACTACGGATAGCGAGGGCAATCCAGGCTACGTACTCACGCTTTCGACACGTGAGCAACATATTCGTCGAGAAAAGGCAACTTCGAATATTTGCACCAATCACAATCTCATGGCCCTCGCTTTTGCGATGACGCTATCGGCGTACGGCAAGTCGGGCTTTATCGAGCTTGCAAAAACCAACCTCAAAAAGACTCTCTATTTGCGCAGCTGTTTGAAGCCGCCCGGCGTTGCTATTTCGTGGCCTGGCCCCCATTACAACGAGACGGTTGTTCACGTGGGTGAACAGCTTAACACGCGCATGCGCATCGCTGAACAAATGGGCATCTATGCCGGCTTGAACCTCACGCGCTTCTACCCCGAATGCCAAGGGCAGCTTCTCGTGTCGTGCACGGAAATGCATGCCGACGCCGATATTCAACAACTTGCCGAAATTTTGAGCGGAGCACACGATGATAAAGCTTAGGGCACGTCGCGGTTTAGAAATTAGCGAGGACATCATCTTTCAACGCTCGAAGTCAGCTCATGCGGGAGTCGATTTTTTTAACAAGGAAAGCTCTGAACGTGAAATCACCGACACCGCAATGTGGCAAGCGCTTGGTGAGTATCGCGGCGAGTCCCAGAACGATCTCTTGCTTCCCGAGATGGGCGAGCTCGACGCGGTGAGACATTTTACCAGGCTGAGCAAAAAGAATTTTGCGATCGACTCGTCGAGCTATCCCTTAGGTAGCTGCACGATGAAATATAATCCGAAGATTCACGAATGGGTCGCAAGGCTGCCGGGCTTTACGAGTCTTCATCCTTACATGCCTGAACATGCTCTCCAGGCGGCTCTTAAGATCGGCTTCGAGCTACAAAACTATTTGTCGACCATAGGCGGTTTTAGTAAAACGTCGCTGGCGCCATCAGCGGGCGCTCACGGCGAGTTTGCTGGGCTTGCGATGATCAATAAGGCGCTTAAAGCTCGTGGTGAGCATCGCACCAAAATTCTCGTGCCTAAATCCGCACACGGTACCAACCCAGCAACCGCTGCGTTTTTTTCGCTTGAAGTAATATCGCTCGACGTCGGTAATGATGGCCGCATGATCGTTTCGCAAATCGAAAAGCTCATGGACGATGATTGCGCGGGCATCATGGTTACCAACCCCAACACACTCGGGATCTTTGAATCGCAACAGATGGCGATTTCACGCATTGTTCATGACCGTGGCGGCTATGTCTATGGCGATGGTGCGAACTTAAATGCACTCATGGGCATCACACGGCCCGGCGATTTAGGCGTTGATGTGATGCATTTTAATTTGCACAAGACGATGACCACACCACACGGCGGTGGTGGTCCCGGTTGCGGTGCCGTCGGTGCATCGCCACGACTTGCGCCCTATTTGCCGGTGCCCATGATAGCCGAATGCGATGGGCGCTACATGGTCGTCTATGACGATGACACATCGATAGGTCGTATCCGCAGCTTTTTTGGCAATTTTGGCATGATGCTTCGCGCATGGACTTATATTCGCAGCTTGGGTGCCGACGGGCTTAAGCGCGCAACCGAAATTGCGGTGCTCAATGCCAATTACGTAAAGGCAAAACTACGAGGCCACTATCACGTGGCCTATGAATCGGATTGCTTACACGAAGTGGTCTTCTGCGACAAACTGCAATCCGCACGCGACATATCCGCGCTCGATATCGCGAAACGTTTGCTCGATTTTGGTATCCACCCGCCCACCATGTATTTTCCTCTTGTGGTTAAAGGCGCACTCATGCTCGAACCAACCGAAACTGAATCGCTCTATGATCTCGATCGTATGATCGATGCTTTTATCGCGATCGCAGAGGAAGCGCGTGACACCCCCGCCGTGGTGAAATCGGCGCCACACAATACCGCATTGCGTCGGCTTGATGAGGCGAGGGCAGCGCGCAAACCGGTACTTACCTATCAGGATAGTTTGCTTGACCAACAGTGTCAGCCCGCAAATTGAACCCGGCATCCCACGTCGACAATTGCGCACGACAACTATCAGCGTAGACTTTTTTTCTATCAACTAGCCATAGCTGATTTTTACTCCGATATTTTGACTTTTTATCGTATTAGCCATCAGCCGGCGTAGCAACCAGCGCATCGCTTTCTGAACGCACTTTCATAAGCGCGGTGATGACCAAAAATATCGCGAGGCCAAGGAGTAGAAGCGCGATGAGACCGTTGATAGTGGTGAGCATCGAGCCTTCGGTGTTCGATAAATTTATCCACGCAAGCTTTATCAACGCCCACGACGTGATGCCGAGAACGAAGAGCATGGGCATGAGCGTAAAAGCGATGCGTTTGCGCGAGCGATAGAGCCAAACCGTGATCGATAACAGCGTGAGGGCCGCGAGCAACTGGTTCGATGCGCCAAACAGCGACCAAAATTGCACGTAGCTGCCCGGCTCGGCGAGCATCATGAAACCCATGGGTACTATGACGGTAACCGCCGTGCACAACACGACGCTGATGGCAGAGCGATTGCCAATGAGTTCTTGCAACAAATAGCGACCAAGGCGGGTGGAAACGTCGAGTGTGTCAAAGACAAAGGTAGAGAACGCCATGGCACCAAACGTAATGGCAACATGCAGATGCTCTTTGCCGATGATGAGGCTAAGAAATTCACCGATACCTTTGCCGTAGATCGTGCCCGCTTTAAGCCCGGCGATGTCATCCGATGACCAAATCATGATGGTCGCAAGCGCAATGACAGCGACGAGCGCTTCACACAGCATGGCACCATAGCCAATCGTGGTCATGTGTGATTCTTTATCGATTTGCTTGGCCGTGGTTCCTGAACACACGAGGCCATGAAAACCGGAGCATGCGCCGCATGCAATCGTAACGAAGAGAAACGGAAAGATCGCTGAAGTTGGCTCTGCACCTTCAAATGACTTGAATGCGATTTGCTTGATTTCGTAGCCCCCAAAAAGCATGCCATACACACCAAGACCGAGGGCAGCATAGAGGATGAAGCCCCCCAAATAGCCTCGTGGCTGTAAGAGGAGCCATACCGGCAACAGCGATGACACTAAACAGTACGCAAGAATTAAGAGGCACCACGTCTTGATGTCGAGTATGAGCACGGTTGAAAATTTGGTACCAAGCCACACAGCGGAGAATGCGAGCGGGACAAAGATGATGGTGCTAAGCCACAACGGTGGTTTCACGAAACGTTCAACGAGCCCCATCACCAACGCCGAGAGCAAATAGAGCATTGCTGCCATGGCGACCGCGCCACCAGGATTGAATGAGGTCTTTGTTGCCCCAAGTTCTTCGGTCACGCCGACAAAACTTGCGACAGTAATATCGGTGAACGCAACGATCACATAGATGAGCGCAAGCCAAATGAATACAAGCATGGCAAAGCCCGCATGTCCCCCAAGATTTTCTTTTGCGATATGCGCAACTGACACTGCCTTGTGGCGAACCGACACAGTGAGGCTCAGAAAATCATGCACCGCGCCCACGAGCACGACACCGAGCGCTATCCACAAAAAGCACGGCAACCAGCCCCACGCCATGCATGCCATGATGGGCCCGGCTATGGGCCCGGCCGCCGCTATCGCTGAAAAGTGCTGGGCAAAAAGGTAGAAAGGACGCGTGGGCACGAAATCGATGCCATCTTCGTGCGTATGCGCGGGTGTGGGGCGCTGGTCGTCGAGCCCCATGAGGTGGGCGACATAACGGCCGTAAAAGCGATAGGCCAGAAATAATAGCGCGACAAAACCAATAATGACGACGGCGAGGTTCATAAAAGCCTCCTAAACCCCATAAAAGTTAGCATGAGTCGTCCCAGAGTTTTTTGTTGACTGCAAAAATTATTGGGGATGCTTTTGGCCAATGTTCCTCATTGACATTGCCCACCCCTGCTTTAGCGTGGAACCAATAAGAACCAGATTGGTACTATATTGGGATTATGTTTAAGATCAGCAGATTAACAGACTATGGCGTAGTGATTCTACGCTATCTCGCCGAGCATCACCGCGATGACGCTGAGCCTCAGTCTGCGCGCGATATTGCGCGAGCATCTGGGTTGCCGTTGCCAACCGTAAGCAAACTGTTAAAGTTGATGGCCAAGCACAAGCTCATCCATGCCAAGCGTGGCGCACTCGGCGGCTACGAATTGCAAGAAGACCCGAAGCTGATATCCCTGCTCCGCCTCATTGAAATTTTTGAAGGACCGCCTGCTATCACGACGTGCATGGCAGAAGCGGTGCACAAATGCCAAATAGAAACGATGTGCACGCAGCGAAGTGGATGGAACCTCGTGCAGCATCGCATCGCGCATGTGCTTAACGAAATTAGCCTCGAACAATTTATCACCGCCCAGAAGCCCGCAGTATTGCTGGGCATGAGAGTTTAGCCCTATGTCGAATGAAACCCTCAAAAAACTTGCGGACCAACCTTACGCCTACGGCTTCTCTACCGACGTCGAAGCTGAGCAGCTTGCGCCCGGCTTATCAGAAGACGTGGTGCGCGCCATTTCGGCAAAGAAAAACGAACCAGAATGGCTTCTCGAATTTCGCTTAAAGGCACTGCATCATTTCTTTGCGTTGCACAGAGCCAACAAAATTCCACGCTGGGCTGCGGTTTCATTTAACGACATTAACTTTAACGACATCGTCTATTATTCCGCACCGAAGAAAAAACCAACCCTCAATAGCCTCGACGAAGTCGACCCAGAAATCTTAAAAACCTACGAAAAGCTTGGCATTCCCCTGCACGAGCAAAAAATGCTCGCGAATGTCGCCGTAGATGCGGTCTTCGACAGCGTTTCGGTTGCGACAACGTTTAAAGAAAAATTGAAAACGGCAGGCGTTATCTTCTGCTCTTTTGCGGAAGCAGTGCAAGAACATCCCGAGCTCGTGCGTAAATACCTCGGTTCCGTCGTTCCCTACAGTGATAATTTTTACGCGTGCCTAAACGCGGCGGTATTTAGCGACGGCTCGTTCTGTTTTGTACCCACGGGTGTGCGCTGCCCCATGGAGTTGTCGACGTATTTTCGCATCAACGCCAAAAACACCGGACAGTTTGAACGCACCTTGATTATCGCCGAAGACAGCGCCTACGTGAGTTATCTTGAAGGGTGCACGGCGCCCATGCGCGACGAGAATCAACTTCACGCAGCTGTCGTCGAGTTAGTGGCACTTGAAAACGCACAGATAAAATATTCAACCGTGCAAAACTGGTACCCGGGCGACCACGAGGGCAAAGGCGGGATTTACAATTTCGTCACCAAGCGTGGCATTTGCAAGGGCAACAACGCCAAGATTTCGTGGACGCAAGTTGAGACAGGCTCAGCCATCACATGGAAATATCCTAGCGTCATCTTGAAGGGTGATCATTCGGTTGGCGAGTTTTACTCGGTCGCTGTAACAAACCATCATCAACAGGCCGATACCGGCACCAAGATGATTCATCTCGGCAATCACACCAAGAGCACTATCATTTCCAAGGGGATATCGGCGGGCAAGAGCAGCAATGCGTACCGCGGCCTCGTGAAAGTTTCAAACAAAGCAGAGCATGCACGGAATTTTTCGCAGTGCGACTCTTTAGTGTTCGGCAAGGCTTCGGCCCATACCTTTCCCAGCATCGAAGCGCATAGCAAGACAGCTCACCTTGAGCATGAAGCGACCACGTCGAAGATCTCTGACGAGCAACTGTTTTATTGTCGCTCGCGCGGCATGTCCAATGAAGATGCGGTGAGCCTCATCGTTGGCGGTTTTTGCAAAGAAGTGTTTAAAAAGCTTCCCATGGAATTTGCCGTGGAAGCACAAAAATTGCTCAATATCAGCCTGGAAGGAGCGATTGGTTAATGTCTCGAAATAATTTACTCACGGTAAAAGATCTCCGCGTTGACGTTGACGGCCACCTTATTCTCAAAGGCCTTAATCTGTCGGTGAATAAGGGCGAAGTGCACGCCATAATGGGACCGAATGGCTCGGGCAAAAGTACGCTTGCGTACACGCTCGCCGGCAAGGACCATTATCACGTTAAATCCGGCTCAGTAGAATTTTTAGGTAACGACATTGCCGAGATGAGCGCCGATGAGCGCGCGCGCTTAGGTATATTTCTGGCGTTTCAATATCCGGTAGAAATTCCTGGCCTCAATAACGCATACTTTTTGCGTGCGGCACTTAACTCGCTGCGTAAATCTCGTGGCCAAGAAGAAATCGACGCCATGGATTTTTTAGCGCTCGTGCGCAACCATTTGACCAGCCTCAAGATGGATGAGCGCTTTTTAAATCGCGCCGTCAATGAAGGCTTTTCCGGCGGCGAAAAGAAGCGCAATGAGATTTTGCAAATGTCGCTGCTTGAGCCACGCTTGTGCATTCTCGACGAAACCGATTCAGGCCTCGACATCGACGCCCTCAAAGTTTCAGCCGACGGTATCAACGGGCTGCGCAATGAAGAACGCGGCATGATCGTCGTCACCCATTATCAACGCCTGCTCAATTACATAACGCCCGACGTTGTGCACGTGATGGTCGACGGCCGCATTATTGAGTCTGGTGGCAAAGAACTCGCGCTTAAGCTTGAGCAAGAAGGCTATGACAGCTTTATTGCGAAAGCCAAAAACAGCGGTCTCGAGGTGATAAGCTCATGAATCACCTCAATCTCACGTCACACGCTGCTGTAGAAGGGGCGCATATGCTTACTACAACACGTGACGGATCACGTATTGATTGGTGGCAGGACGACAACGAAGCAACCGCTACAATCGGTGAAGATGAAACGACCCTTACGCTTACGATAGCGAAGGCTATGCGTTCACCTGTGGTCATAGCGAACGATGCTGAAAAAGAGCTCGTCATAGCGCTCGAGGCTTTCAGTGCGGCCCACGTCGTGATTTTGGTGCGCGGCACAGAATGCATCACGGTGAATTGTGCGCCACATTCGCATGCACAGGTATATCTTGTGCCAGAAGATGATCATGAGCTTTCATGTACCGCACACGTGGCGGCGCACGCTAGGCTCTCACTGTTTGAATTTGGCATGGCGGCAAACATTGGACAGCGCGATATTTCCGTCGCTCTTGCTGATACGAAAGCATCGCTGTCCTATTTTGGCCTCGATCAGCTGAGCGCGCATGAGAAGAAGAACACGCATCTCATCATCAACCACCAAGGCTGTGACACGACGAGCACGCAGTGGTTTCGCGGCATCTATGGTGGAGAAGCCGTAGGTAGCTTTCTTGGCCAGGTCGTAATTGAAAAAAGCGCCCGTTTGTCGTCGGCAAAACAGCTCTATAAATCGATCATTCTTAGTGAGAAGGCCAAGGCACACGCAAAGCCAGAGCTCGTGATTTTCAATCACGACATCAGCGCATCACACGGTGCAACCATCGGCGAACTTGATGAAGAAGCACTGTTCTATCTGCGCTCACGCGGCATGCCTTTGCGTGACGCCAAGGCGTTGCTCATCGAGAGTTTCATCGAAGAAGCGCTGTTAAACATCGAAGTTCGCGAATTGCGCGAGGCGTTCGCCAAGCGGTCATCTAAATCGACTGCTCGTTTGCTTGGGGATGGCGTATGAGCAAGCGCCCCTTCGACATCGCCACCGTGCGCAACGATTTTCCGTATTTAAAGCAAACTGCATACGGCAAACCGCTTGTCTACCTCGACAATGCGGCAACCGCGCAGAAGCCACAGGCAGTCATCGATGCACTGCGCGATTACTACGAAAACGGCGCGGGCAATGTCCATCGTGGCACGCATTTTTTAAGCGAAAAAGCGACAGCCGCTTATAATGACGCGCGTGCATCGATTGCACGATTTCTCGGTGCCACCAATACATCGGAGATAATTTTCGTGCGCTCCACCACAGAAGCGATCAATCTGGTGGCCACGTGTTTGTCGGCGATACATTTTAAGGCCGGCGATGAGATTATCCTCACCGAAATGGAGCACCATTCAAATATTGTGCCGTGGTATCAAGTCGCGCGGGCTTTGGGGCTTTCTCTTAGGGTTGCCAAGGTTCAAGACGACGGTTCGCTCGATATGGATTCCTATCGCAGTCTCTTTGGTGCCAAAACCAAATTCGCCGCATTCACTCATGCATCAAATGCGCTTGGCAGCATCAATCCGATTCACGAGATGGTGGCATATGCCAGGGCATGCGGCGTACCAACATTGATCGATGGCGCACAAGGTGCCCATCATCTACCCGTCGACGTTTCAGCACTCGGGGCCGATTTCTACTGCTTCTCCGGCCACAAGGCCTATGGCCCGACCGGTATCGGTGTGCTGTACGCAAAACTTGATTGGCTTAAGAAATTTCCGCCGTATCAGAGCGGTGGTGACATGATCAAGACCGTTGATTTTGATCACATCAGTTTTGCCGACGCACCAGAACAATTTGAAGCTGGCACGCCGCATATCGCCGGAGCTTTAGGGCTTGCAGCCGCTCTTAATTATCTCACGTCGTTTTCGCATGAACGCATCGCGGCCCACGAAAAGTCGCTCCATGATTACGCACGTGCAGCACTCGCCGAACTTCCTCACGTGCGCTTGATCGGTACCGCATCAAACAAAGTGAGCCTTATATCATTCGTGATCGACGGTGTTCATCCGCACGACGTAAGCTCAATATTCGATCGCGAAGGCATCGCGATACGCGCGGGACACCTCTGCGCGCAACCGTTGATGAAACGTTTCAACGTAAGCGCCCTCTCGCGTGCAAGCTTCGCATTTTATAATACGCACGAGGAGATTGATCGCTTGTGCAACGCCTTTAAGCGCGTCTTCGAGGTCTTTAAACTATGAACGATATTTTTGACATGTATCAGGACCTCATCATCGATCATTCGCGCTCGCCAAAGAATTTTGGCACGCTTGCGCACAAATCTCATCATGCGCGCGGCCACAACCCGCTATGTGGCGACGTCATCGATATTGATCTCAACGTGACTGATAAAGTGATTAGTGGCATCGCCTTTTTTGGCGACGGTTGTGCCATTTCGAAGGCATCTGCATCACTCATGACCGAAAGCGTCAAAGGCAAAACCATCGCCGATGCGCTCAGTCTTTTTGAGGACTTCCACCACATGCTCACCAAAGATGACGACGCGCCAATGCATTTAGGTAAACTGCTGGTGCTCAAAGGCGTGAAACAATTTCCAATACGAATCAAATGCGCAACGCTTTGTTGGCATACCTTCAACGCAGCTCTCAAAGCCAGCATCGACAACGTGACCACGGAGTGACTATGTTAATGAGAAGTGGCACAGAAGTAACAACCGACCGTGATATCGTCGCCATTTTAATTCCCGACGGCACTGAGTTTTTCGTGCCCAAGGATGCACCGGTATGGATTCAGCAAGTCTTAGGCGGCATGTTTACCGTTCAAACCGAAGATGGTCTTTTAGTCCGTATCGACGGCAAAGATGCCGATGCACTCGGTCAAGACATCCCGAAGGAGCGCCGCGCAATCACGATCGAAGAAGTCCAAGAAAAGGGCATCGACGAATGTGTGCTTGAACAGTTAAAGACCTGTTACGATCCGGAAATTCCCGTCAACATCGTCGACCTCGGTCTTATTTATGATCGCGATGTACAAGCTATTGGCACAACCAATGAACATCTTGTCCGCATCGAGATGACACTCACCGCACCTGGCTGCGGCATGGGTGAAATTCTTAAATCCGACGTCGAGAAAAAGCTGCGTGACATCCCAACCGTGCGCGAAGTTCTCGTGGATTTGGTTTTTGATCCACCGTGGGAATCGAGTAGAATGACGGAAGCAGCAAAATTGCAGCTCGGGTTTCTTTAACGGCGTTTTTGCCATCACGGCGCCTAAAACGCGTCTAATCCAAGGAGTAGTGATGACGCCATTGCAAGATAGTTTTGCTCCCCACAATCGCTGTTTTGGTTGTGGTCCAAGCAATCCTGAGGGGCTGCGCATTAAGAGCATCATCGAGGGTGATCTCTTCGTTGCGTACTTTACGCCGTCACCTCACCATCTCGCGTTTGACAATGTACTGAGTGGCGGCATTTGCGGCACGCTCCTCGACTGCCATAGCAATTGGTGCGCGGCGTACTTTATCATGAAGGAACGCGACGAGGATGCACCACCATGCACGGTCACCGCACACTACGCCGTCGATCTATTGGCGCCTACACCGATGAACACGACGCTAAAGATTATTGCGCGCCCTAACTTGGTCACAACCAAGAAAGCTGAAATTATAGCCGAGATCCTCGCGAACGACGTGCGCACGGCACAATGCGAGGGTATTTTTGTCGCGGTTTCTCCTGGCCATCCTGGCTATCATCGCTGGTAAAGCCTCTATAAAACGTGCTTTAGGTCTCAATCTTGTATACTTTAACTAAGGTATCGCAAGGTTTGAGATCTTTTTTTTATACTTTATTTTTTCACAATCATCCCTTGTTTCATAATACAAATTATCGACCACCGCTGGCTTTTCGTAGGTGGGCTAAGAGACCGTTTACGAGGCCACAAGGCGTCCTCACGCGAGCTCTTATTTCCACGGAGGTCAAATGCCTTACTCACGTGTCTTGGTACCCTTGTTGAGCTCACTGCTCTTAACCACCACAACGTTTGCTGTATATGTCGAAGGCTCGCATGCGCGAGTTGTCACTGAGCATCCTCCTCACGTACGCGGAGAACTCCTGGTGAGAGTCGACCCGCACCACTCCATTGAAGCGCTTAATCGCGTTGAGAGAAGCATCGGCGTGAAATCGCTTCATACGTTTTCCCTGATACCAGGACTTCACCTCTACCAATTTGATCCAAGTCGCGACGTTGATGAAGTCATCAGATCGTTCAAAGAAGATCGCAGCGTCGTCTATGCCGAACCAAACTTCCTCTACCAAACCGCGCAAACCGACGGCGCTTCCGTTAATGATCCTGAGTTCGCACGACTTTGGGGCCTAGAAAACAAAGGTCAAACCGGCGGTAAGGCTGATGCCGATATCAATGCTGAACTCATGTGGACGCATCAAAAAGGCAGCAAGCAAGTTGTCATTGGTATTATCGATACCGGTATCGATTACACGCACCCTGACCTCATCGATAATTTGTGGGTCAATGCCAACGAAATCAAAGGCAACGGCATTGACGACGACCACAACGGCTACATCGACGACATTCACGGCATCAACACCATCAAAAATACTGGCAATCCACTCGATGACAACGTGCATGGCACGCACGTAGCAGGAACCATCGGCGCTGCGGGCAATAATAACCTTGGCGTGGTTGGGGTTGCGCAGTCGGTGCAAATCGTCGCGTGTAAATTTCTCTCGAGCGGTGGCTCAGGCAGCACGAGCGACGCGATAAAATGCATGGAGTATTTCGTTGGCTTGCGTTCGCGCGAAAATAATCCAGTGAATCTTGTCGCGACCAATAACTCATGGGGCGGTGGTGGCAGCTCACAAGCGTTGCTCGATGCCATCAAAGCTCATGATCGACTCGGCATTTTGTTTTTCGCCGCAGCCGGCAACGAAAGCAATGACAACGACGTGAACGACAGCTATCCTGCAAACTACGACGTGCCCAACCTCGTGTCAGTCGCCGCCACCGACCACAATGATCGCTTGGCCACCTTTTCCAACTACGGCAAACGCAAAGTCCATGTCGCGGCACCCGGCGTAAAAATCCTGAGCACTATCCTCGGTCACAAATATGGTGAGCTCAGCGGTACGTCGATGGCAACTCCTCACGTTACTGGGCTTGCTGCAGTGATCGCATCGCACTATCGTGACCTCGATTACCGGGGCATCAAAAATCTTGTGATAACTGGTGGCCAGCGCATCGACGCCACTGCCAATACCACCATCTCAGGTCGCCGTATTCGCGGCGCTGATGTGGGCGGCGTTGGTTCGTTGACCTGCAGCAATCAAGCGCTTGTTGTGCGCAAAGCACCAACAGCGACGACGCATCGTGTTGAAATCGGCAAGCAAGTCTTTTTGTCGGCGAATCACCTCAATTGCGCAACGGAAGGTGGCCCGCTTACGGTGTATCAAGGCAACCTCGGCACGGTCACTCTTGAAGACAATGGCCTAAATGGCGACGATCTAGCTAATGACGGCATCTATAGCTTGAACTGGAAACCCACTGCTGTTGGCGAATACCAGCTCAAGTTCTCCAATAGCGACGTTGTTTCCGTCAGCGTCTACGACAAAACCAGCTTTAACCCCTACGTTGCGAACGATGTGCCGTATGAATACGTATCGATCAACGGCCGACGCTTGCGCGCTGACGACGAAACCATGCATCAACTTAAAGCACCGTTTCCAATTCAGTTTGGCGGTGCGGACAACAGTTTTGAAGACCTCTATATCAGCTCAAACGGCACCATAAGTTTTACCGATCGCACGCAGCCAGGTTTTTTAAATCGCGAAATGCCCACGACAGTAGCAAATACATTACTCGCTCCGTACTGGGACGATCTGAAACCCGGCGCCACCGATGGTGACATATACTACGAAACCACGGGCACGTCGCCATCGAGAAAATTCATCATCGAATGGTGGAAAGTAACCCACTATCGAACCACCGGCTTAGGAACTTTTCAGGTCGTGTTTTATGAAAGCAGCCCTGACTTTAGCTTCAACTATCTCGACACCAATTTTAGCAACACGACGTACAATTCCGGCGCATCGGCAACCGTAGGCGCGCAAACTAGCCAGGACAGTGGGCTCGAATACAGCTATAACACGCCCAATGTTGGCTCGGGCACATCAATCTTTTTTACGCTTCAATAGTGAATATTCCGCCATTTTTTATAGCCGCGGGCTCATGCTCG
>CAZRSD010000004.1:0-330 GCA_964602645.1 uncultured Myxococcales bacterium | reverse complement strand
TACATACCTGGAGCTCTCACGTTTTCCTCTTGCTCTCCGCACCTACGCGTCTTACAAGCGTAGTTCGAGGGTGGTGCAAAAAGGGCTTTGACTCATGTCGCAAATATTTGAACTGATACCGCTGATCGGATTTTTCGTCGCTTACAAGACACACGATATCTACATGGCTGTCATTGTTTTGATGGTATTGATGGCGCTTCAGCTCATCGTTCACCGCGCACAAAAGAAAACCGTCACCAATATGCAATGGGTATCGTTTATCTTGGTGGTCTTGTTTGGTGGCGTGACCTTGCTGTTTCGCAACGAAATATTCATCAAATGGAAACCGAC
>CAZRSD010000003.1:24266-25724 GCA_964602645.1 uncultured Myxococcales bacterium | reverse complement strand
ACGCCGGTCATTGGGAAACAACGCCTTCACGCGCAGCGTGCCATTGCGCGGATCCATCTGGCTATCCAGCGTTTCCACCGTGCCGGTATCCAGGATTCTATAGTCACGATCCACCGCCAATACCTTGGTTTTAGAGCCGCGCACGGCCGAGGCCACTTCCTTCATCATGGCTCGTCCGCCTTGGGCGTGTATTGTGAGACAGCGCGGTGAAAACTCGAGGGCGTGTAGAACGGCAAGGCCAACCTGCATAGGAATATCGTGAAGCTTGAGGTCCAAAAAGATATCGGCACCCAGCCCACCTATTTTTCGAACAATAGCCGGACCATGGGCAACAAAGAGAGACAACCCAATTTTATAGGTAGTTGCAAACGGCCGCGTCGTTTCGATGAGCTTCTCAATTTTTTCGTGCTCGATGTCATCGAGCGCGATTATCAAACGTTGTGCAGCCTTTTCCATCGCTTACTCCATGGCTTTTGCCTTTGGCCGTTCATTGGCATCAAAGACTTACCCGTTCAGGTCTTGCAATAACCGCCTGCTTTTGCCATGTTTTAGGCCTGGTTTATTAATGGAGTACAAAAATGGTTTCACCTACCGCGCAAACCACCGTGATTCGCGCAAATAAAGTTAAAAAGTTTGGCCGTAAGCGTAAGAACAAAATTGCGATCGCAGGATCGACTCGTTCGCAAACCGAGTTATTTGGTTCGGAAGAACCAGAAGGCGAAAAGAAGCCGACTAAATAGTCTGCGTCGTCGCTATTCTAGCAACGCTCATTGGTAACGCACACGTCTTCGATTTGTATCGTCGTGTGCTCGATCCCAAATTGGGATTCCAAAACGCTCTCGATAGCTTTGAGCAGCTGGTTATAATCCGTTGCCTTGTCAGCAACGACATGCACAGCCAAAGCGTCTTTTCCCGACGTGATCGTCCAAATGTGTAAATCATGCACGCGTACCGTACCCTTGATTGCCATGATCGCTTTGCTCACTTCGCGTGGATCGATATGGGCTGGCGTATGTTCCATGAGGACGTGTACCGTCTCTAAAATCAAATGCAGCGACGAATATGACACGAGACCTGCGATCGCAATTGACGCGATCGGATCGGCGAGCGTCCATCCGAAAACGTGTATCAGCAAGCCAGAAATGACGACGCCAACGCTGCCGAGCGTATCAGAAAGCACGTGCAACCATGCGCCACGAATATTGAGGTTCCTGCTCCGATCTTGATGCAAGAGCAACAGACCAATCATGTTGATGACTAAACCACCAAGCGCAACGCCGATCATGAGATCAGATTCGATTGTCGCTGGCTCAAAAAATCGCGTAATGGATTCTTTGATAATGAAAAATGAAACCATGAGCAGCACAACGCCATTAAACAATGCACCCAAAACTTCCGCGCGATAATAGCCAAATGTTGCGCGTAAACTCTTCGGTCGCGCAGCAAGTGCAAAAGCGA
>CAZRSD010000003.1:6312-24256 GCA_964602645.1 uncultured Myxococcales bacterium | reverse complement strand
CGCCACCACGTCGGCGAGCATGTGCCCTGCATCAGCTAAGAGCGCGAGTGAATTGCTTAAGAAGCCGCCGACAACTTCGGCAACCATATACGTTGCGGTTAAGCACAAAACTAACAGAACTCGTCGTAAAGGACGCCGCTTGAGCAGGGCTTTGCCGTGATGGTCACCCATTTTTTTCTCCGCTGTGCTTTTTTCGCACACTTGTCTCATAGAATTTATCTAAACCTTTGTGCAATACTAAGAGTCATCGCTGCGATGAAGAGCCAGAATTGCTAGTGACTACCCCAGAGGTCATCTTTCTCGCTTAAGGTCAAATTACCAAAGCGCATCATTGCAGCGATTCTTTTCACCATGTGTTCTCTCCTTGCGCAAAAGAGATCTTCATCGGAAGTGCAAATTTGTTTCGGCCATTAAGCCAGGTGGCAACTTGAGTTACTACTGCTTTACTGGGCAGATTAATAGCGACGTAAAAAGTCTCAGCACCGGCTACCAATTCTTTACAAACGGCTTTTGTATCGGGCTGCGACCGGAACTCATCTTCGGGCCTTCAGGTCGGCTGCTGAGCGGGCGCGTGATCTTTATTAAGGTTTAGCGCCTCTCGCGCATTGTAAAATACGATCGCTTCATCTAAGTAGGCCAGTAAGCGGTATATAGACGCTCTGACCTCGCTTGAAGCAAACCTTTGTTCACCTTCATGCATGTTTCTAGAGTAGTTTTATGATCGCATTTGCGTGACGGAGAATAGTTAATGGAACAGCAAAACAAACTGTACGTAGGTAATTTCCCTTTTTCGTGGAAGGAAGATGACCTCGAGCAAGTATTCAGTGAATACAAGAATAACATCGTAGATATCAAAATCATTTACGATCAGTTTTCTGGCCGTTCAAAGGGATTTGCTTTTATTACGTTTGATGATGAAGCGGCAGCTACGAGAGCTTTGGAAAAAGCTGATACCAAAGCTGGTGATCGTACCCTCGTAGTTTCCCATGCTCGTCCACCAGCGGCACGATCTTCACATGATCGTGGTGATCGCGGTGGCGATCGTGGTGATCGCGGCGGCCGTGGTGGTCGTGGTGGTGATCGCGGCGGCGAAGGGTTTCGTCGAGGCGGCGGCTACGGTCGCTAAGAGCGAGGCCGGCAAACGCCGGCCTTTTTCGTCTCCTTCGCGAACATTTCGCCGAGCAACTCTGATTTTTAAAGCAGTCTAATATTTGCCCGGCGCTAATTACATCAATACAAAAAAATGACGAGCATCGGTCAAACGACTGATCTCAAAATTTTGCCGCGCGCATATGGTTGGCACATGAAAACTTTGTGCTTAACCATAACGCTGCTGTGGGCATCTTCGTCGCTGCCATTTCAAGCTATCGATATTAACCAGGCGAGCGCCGAGCAAATTGCGCTTCTTCCCGGAGTGGGCAAGCGCCTTGCCGAGAACATTGTGGTAGCACGCAAAAAGCTTGGTCGCATGCGTTCGCTGGAAGACCTTGATGGTGTCGCCGGCATGACGACGCGAAAGCTTGAGCAGATCAAGGAACATGTTATCTTTGGCGTCACCAAAAAGAACACCAAGACCACTGCCGCAACAGCGACGCTGCCGCTTAAAAAGCCAATGAGCGATAAGCCCATCGCAGACTTTTCCGTGCTGCTCGCGCGCGTTTTCGCCGTGCAAGGCCTAGAACGAGATGCTGATCACACCATGGCCTCGCGCGCGCGTCATGCAGCCTGGTTGCCTCAGTTTTCCGCTTACGTTGATACCGATCATGGCGAACTCGCCACGAAGAAAAACGTACACGATCCCGTCGTGACACGCGGTGGCCGAGACGTTGGCTTTGGTATCAAAGCGCGCTTTGATCTCGATCGCCTCATCTTTAACAACGACGAACTCGAAGTCGCCAAATTAGCGCTCAAGCGACAGGAGAAGCGCGACGAAATTCTTCTCACCGTACGCCAACATTACTTTCGCTACGTGAAATTAGCGGCCACACCAGTAAGTAGCGACGAGAAGGAAACCATAGAAAGGCTGCAGTTAGAACTCTTGGAAATAACCACCATCCTCAACGCCATGAGTGGCGGTGCTTTTAGCAATGCGGAGGGATTTGCGGTGGGGGCGTCATCATGAAACATTTGATACTCTTGTACCTGCTAATTGTGAGCTGCGTGGGTACGCAATTGGAAGTACTCAGCGACGAGACGGAGCATCTACCATTTTCGATTGCAGCGATGACGTTTGAGCAAGACATCAGCAATGGACTTCGCCTTGCGCTTACACCACACCGTAACGACGTCACGGCCCGTCTGATGGAGCACAGCCTCGCCCTAATCAAAGCTCCGAAACACAATTGCTTTAACGATGGTGACAGTGTGGAAAAAATTGCTTTAACCATCAAAAACGATCCATTCGCGTTTACGCTCACCACTAAGCCAAAGCTCGAGGACAATGCGATCTATGGGCTTTACCGTTACCACAAAACAAAAGAGCAATTTTGTGCTGCCTATGTGTTTCAGACGCGCACCAAGCCGAGGCTCATCGCTCATGACCTCGGCGAAGGGCCTATTAAATTTGTACACCCTGATCGGCGGCGCATTCGTGCAACTTTTGATCGTCCAATTGATCTTTCATCTGCCTCGATCGTTGAAATTGTTCGCGTGGGCGAGTTCGAGGAAAAATTGAAAGCTCCAAGGCTCGTCTTAGATGTTGACCTCAAGACATTGTGGATCTTTCTTAAACAAGGCCAGAACAATTTTCTTCCTGGTTCACGATATCGGATACAATTTGCTAAGCAGTTCGCAGCCGACCCCCTCGACGTGCACGTCCTTTTGGAGAACGCGCCAAGCGTGGATAAAGGTGCCATGCAAATCCATAAGGCGAGCAGCTTTGCCGATATCACGTGGCCACTTGATCGCGAGCATCTCGTTGAACTATTCATCAAAGACGCGCATGGCGAATTTCAACTGTGGCGAGGGCCGGGCGACGCCGACGTGTCACCTTCATATTATCCAAGCGGCGGCCTGTCACTGCTCATGACGAGCCTCAGTGAAAAAACCACCTATGATATCCTCCTGCGCGCGGAAGATGCGCATGGACATGTTGCGGTCGCAAGCACCAGGTTCACGACGGCCGAGCTCCGTGATGTGGTCGTGAGCGAAGTTATGGTAGATCCGCTTGCCACAGGACGAGGCGAGCAAGAACAGCGCGAGTATATCGAAATTGAAAACCGTGGAAGGTTTGCCATATCTCTCGTGCACGCGACATTACAGATGCAGGATATGGCGACTTCGCGGCAGTCAGCATGCCCGCTCAATTCAGCGGTGATACTTAATCCGGGTGATGTGGCGCTTATCGTCGGGCGGGATTTTCAGCATCGCGCATATGGTCTTAGAGAACATGATAAAATAATTAGGCTTGAGCAAAAGTCGCTTTGCCAGGGCTTGTCTAATCGCAGTCCGAAAATTATTAGGCTGATTGAACGCGATGGTTTTCTATTGGCCTACTATGGAGGCGTACTTTGGCCGGGAAAAAAGGGCAAAGCCATTGCGCGAGCTTCGGCCACGGGGCTAGCTGAGGCGTACAATTATTGCTATTCGCACCCTACGCCCGGAAAGAAAAATGGTCCGTGTGGCTGATCATGCAGTGTTACGGTTAAGGAGAGAGCATGGCGGGACATAATAAGTGGTCCAAAGTAAAACATAAGAAAGCAGCGGCGGATTCCAAACGCTCAAAAGTGTGGACCAAGATCATTCGTGAAATCACCGTAGCTGCACGTATGGGCGGCGAGGAGCCGTCGTCAAATCCGCGGTTGCGTAAAGCTATCGACGATGCCCGATCCGCGAACATGCCCAAAGACAATATTCTACGCGCAATAGCGAAAGGTAGCGGCGGCGAAGGTGAAAATCTCGAAGAGCTAACCTATGAAGGCTACGGCCCCGGCGGCGTTGCTATCGTTGTGGAATGCATGACCGACAATCGCAATCGCACGTTGAGCGATGTGCGCACTGCGATTCAAAAGAAGGGCGGCAATTTGGGAGCGACTGGCTCCGTATTGTTCAGCTTTCATAAAAAGGGCGAGTTCTTTTTCGATCGCAGCGGCAACGGCAAGAATATTGCACATGAAGATGTTCTCCTTGAAGTTGGTCTTGAGCACGGCATTGAAGATGTGACTGAAGACAAGGATGGCTTCGTGGTCACCTGTTCAGTAGAAAATTATCTTGGCCTCAAAGACGCTTTTGTTGGGGCCAAGCTTGAGCCGGATACGAGCGAGCTCACCATGATACCCGACAACTACGTCAACATCACTGGCGATAACGCGAAAAAGTTGTTGGCTATGATCGAAGCGCTTGAAGATTTGGACGACGTGCAAAACGTTTTTACCAACATGGAAATTGACGATCGCGAGCTTGAAGAGCTCGTGGGATAAGCACGTGCACGTAGGGGAACAGTCGCGCGTGATCATAGGGGTGGATCCGGGATCGCTACGCACGGGCTTTGGCATTGTGCGGAGTGGAGTTCATGGTTTCGCGCATGTGGCGCACGGAACCATTGTTCTCGACAAGAAGAAGTCTATTTCCGATCGATTAGCTGACCTCGCCCATGATTTGACGACGTTGGTTGAAAAATATCAACCGACTCATGCCGCAGTGGAAGATGTGTTTCTTTTTAGAAATCCGCGCTCAGCTTTGGTGTTGGGGCAGGCGCGTGGTGCCGTGATCGCGATCTTGGGTTTGCGCGGTATCCCAACCACGACGCTTTCGCCCACAAAAATTAAAGCGCTCATTGCAGGTCGAGGGCAAGCACAGAAATTTCAAGTTGCTCACATGGTGTCGCTCGAGCTCGGCATCGCCATACCGACATCGCCCGATGCATCAGATGCGCTCGCGATTGCCCTTGCACGTGCCTACGGCGGCGTGCATGACGAGCGCATTAATGAAGTTGCCTTGTAGCTCTGGTTAGGTTATGTTCCACCGACTTGCTCAAGGTATTCTGGTTAAGCGTTGACGATCAAGCGCATGCCATCGAGGCGTCACTCGCGTGGCTCAAGAAGGAATTTTCTGCCATAACGCCGGTTACCGAAATCGCACCCGCTCGGCAATTTTATCGCGCTGAAGAATACCATCAACGCTACGCCAATAAAAATCCGATTCGCTACAATTTCTATCGCTTTTCGTGCAGTCGCGACGGGCGTCTTAAGGAACTCTTTGGCCAAAAGCGCGCTTTCCTTTTAAAAAGTTTGGTGGCCACGAAAAAATAGAAATGCGAGAGTCGCTCGATTGCTAAGGCCAGTTTGTAGTGACAGATTGATTCCACTAAACTTTTTTTATTCGAGGATGACGTGAGAATTCTATTTGTATTTGCCTTTTTGTTTGTACAAGCGACGTTTTCTGCCAACATGGAAGCCAAGAAAGCACTTATCGTAACCATCGATCAAAAGACGCTTGGCATGCACGCTGGCAAAATTGAAGACCAAGGAGCCGGAGCATTGAAAACGGTCTTGACGCCTATGAAGAGCCATGGCGCACTGGGCGAGGCTATTGCTCTCTTGCTCGAAGAAATTGATTCGAAAACACTGATACAAGCGTGGGATGATGCTCGTGCTCTGTGGATTCAGACCTCAGCAGCACGAATATACGATAAGATTTTTATCATTCGTGGCGATGACACGCGTAACGATGGCTATATGGCGGCAATTTGGGACCAAGCGCTCACCGGCTACGACATGGTCGATTACGTTAGCTTGGTTCATGGTGGCGGCCAAATCATTAAAGACGAATGGAATGTACCTAAGTCAACCAACAAGATTCGCATGGTTTATACCGAAGCATGTGGCGGTGGCAGTGGCAAAAACCATTTCGCTAAAGACTTTGGCGCGCTCGTGAGCGCGGGCCACAACGACAAAACGCCCCATCCGTCGGCATCACCGTTGTTTAGCTTCACATTTTTGCAATGCTGGTTCAATGGCTTATCCTTTCTTGAATCGCTGCAAAATGCTTGGAGGTTTGGCAGCATGATGTTGCATCACCCGCAAGGCTTCGCGCTTGCCAACTTCGTGGCTAACTATCAAACCAAAGAAGATGCGCTCGAGGGTTCGATCATCAAATTGTCATGGCATGCAGAAGTTGATCCCGCTGCTATTACCATCAACACCGACCGCGGTGCTCGCATTGATGGCGACGTTCTAGAAGACGTGATCAAATAACGACTGTAGTACTAGTTTGCTTTGTCGGTTGGGCTTCCTATTCACGACCAGAATAACTATTGCCAGCCCACACCGATAGGTGATGCTCGTCGGCGTTGCAGTCGTCGAGCGTTTGCTCAACCGAACCACAACTCCATAACGTGAAGTGCCGAATGTTGTTGTCATTGATGTTGCTTTTGCCGCGCGTCGCGAAGTCGTTTCTTAAGGCTCCAATAATGCATGAAGGCAATATACGTCGTAACGCCCCACAAGGTCATCAGTGCACCGAAGATGAGCAAGCTCACCCAGGCATGAAAAAACAAACCCAAGGGCCATAACAACACTGCTGCGAAGAAGACGTATTTTGTCGCAGCCAAGCGCTTGCGGGACCTATGCAGATATTCCGTGGACTCATCTGTCATCGCGATTAACCTTTATTCACCGGCCCATAGATACAACGGGCGCAAATGTATCTGGTCCGATAGCCTTGTCACATGAAGCGAATTCAAATGCGTCTATCACGTTGTAAAAGATCGCATCGCCCGTTTTCGTTTCAGCGTTAGTGCGTTGTGGATCAATGAATATCACCCAATCCATCGTCGAGAAATACGTGAACATATGACCCAAATTCCGAATCCTTATGGGCTTTGCTATCCAATACGGTGGCTCGCTCGCAGTAGTTGGATGATGGTCTCTTGTTGAAGCTGATAATCGATATAGTCTCAAAATAGTCTCAAAGCGATATCTGTCGTTTGTTACTATTTACATTTCATGCGTCGCGCTTCGCCTCTAATTGCGCGAATTTTTTTTGGAGTGACTCTTGTCGAGATTATTTTCATTGATTGCCATCGCGTTCTTTGCGCTTCAATCAACCGCAATGGATGTCCCAATGCAACGCAAAACCAAGCTTAACCATGGGTTCGAATTTCACACGCTGGGCTCATTTGAGGAGGGCTTCATAGAATTTCTTCAAAGCCAACCAGAAAACGAAAGAAATGTGCTGGAGATTGGCGGCGGTTATGGACGCCTTGCGCTCAAGACCATAGGCCTCGTTAAAGGCGTAAACTATATTTTCACCGATCTCTCAACTGAACAAGTAGCGGAAGCCCACGCTCGCGCGGAATCGACAAAGCTCGCAAGCGATGCGCGATTCACGTCGCGCGCCTTCGATTGTACCAAGGATCCCTTCGATTTCGACGACGAATCACTCGATGCCGTAATGATCGCTAACGTATTTCACTTTTTGACGCCGAGCGCGGTCATCCACGTCATTGAAAGTCTCCAACCAAAGCTGAAGCAGAACGGCCGCATCTATGTCATGACGCAAACGCCGTATTTCGTATTTCAGGATCATCTGGCGGTCCTTGAGGAAGAGGACAAGGCAATTGCGGAGCAACGCAAGAAACGAAATCGCCGATTAGATGAGCTAGAAAAGTCAACAGGACAAGCGATGCAAAATCCAGGGCTGTTGAAGAGTCTCTGCGAGGAAGCACTAGAGCTCGACAGAATTCTAGACGACATCGTACGTCAACAAGAACGACTAAAGCCAACCCGCAATAACGTCTATTGGGCTGCCGTTTTTAGTGAACTTCATCGAATTTATATGGCGCAGGGAATACCCTTTCCTGGTTGCCGATCGCAAGCACTCTTAGGAGGCGTTCATTGCGACGCACCAGGAAAATTCTCGAAACAAAATATCATGACCGGGGATTATGGCATCTCGATGCGTGCAAAAGATTTGACTGCGCTCGTGAGTCCGTTCGGCTTTAGCCTCGAGTCACATAGAGAATACATTATTAGGGAATCCTTAACTGAAGAAGTCGAACAGGGTGCCTACCTCGGCATGAGCTTCGCTAAGAACGGTAATGTCGATGCTGAGCAAGTTCTCACGCTCAAATCAACTGCGCTTTCCGTATTCGAACAGCAAGCGGCGTTTCACGAAGGCAGGGTCGTCGAATATTTCGACCAATTTCCCTACATAAAAATCGGGAAAAAATGTGACCGCACCAATTGCCAAAAGGTTGGCGGACAGAAATGCGGCCGCTGCAAGAAGCAAACCTATTGCAGCAGGGATTGCCAAGTGGCTGATTGGTCGACGCACAAAGGTAGCTGCGTAACAGCGAACACGAATACAACTTTAAAGTAGGTCGCAACGATTTGCATTTCCATGACGTTCTCTCCTTGTCCAAAGGAGAGTTTCATCGGAAATGCAAATTTGTTTCTGCCCATTATGAAAACGAAAGACTATTTCTCGACGACCGGAATGATTTGCTTGTCGCCATATTTTCCGCAGGAAGGGCAAATACGGTGAGAAGCTTTCGGTTCGCCACAGCTCGAGCATTTGCCGGGCAGGTTTGCAAAATCAATGCGCATGTTAGCTGCGCGCTGCATACGGGTGCGGGCGAGGGATTTGCGTCTCTTAGGAACTGGCATAATTAAACTCCAAAAATTCTAATCTGCGATCATTTGGTCTTGCCAAATCTCTTCACAAAGGGGTTGTCATGTAGCTTTTCTGCGTCGCCTTTCGCAGGCGACAAAACTTTGCAGCGAGAGGCCTGTAGCGCATCCTTGCCCATGTCGCAATGCGGATAATCGGGAACCTCGATAAAAATTTGGTCCCGCACAATTAGCCCAAGGTCTATGGTTTTCGCAGAAAAATAGCCAATGAGGGCTTGATTATCGTCAGAAGACAAATCTATCTCGAATGTATCGCTTTTAAGGCCGAGCACAGTTTCAGCATCAAGGCCAAGATGCTCCATTTCGAGCATGCGTATCGTAAAATTAAGTGGGCAGGCAAAAATCATCACTTCCAGGCAGCGTACGCACGGGCAGGACAGCGAGATGTCAGCCGTCACCGTAACCAAAAAGGAATGATCATTTTCGCGCTCAAGCAAAAATTTCACCCCAGCAGCGGTGGTGGCACGCCAGGAAAACTCTGGATGATTGGGCTCATGAAGCAGCGCCGTCAACGCTTCAGCATCAAGCTCGTGCGCAAAGCTTAAGCCGGTCACGCCAATTTCGTGCGTGGCTATTCGTAGTGGAGCAAAGTCTCTATGAAGCTCGGTCGACGTCAACATTTGCTAGCATCTACGGCGTATGATGGGATCTGTCAAGATTACAAGTCACGATTTACAACATAGAGGAACTCTTTATTTTGTAATTTTTTAACCTCGCCAACTTTGATGCCAAATTGATTGTAAATACCTATCTGAGCGCCGACATACCTTTTATAGGTAATGTCGAAAATTGCCACGCGACCAAATTGTGAAAGCAAGCCTTCCAAATCGCTTTGACCAATAAACCCCTCATCGCTAAACGATACCACGAGGTGGCGCGACTTCAGCGCATGCAAAACCTGCAGCAACGTCTCGCGGAATTTTCGCTTGGAATTGAAGTTGCTCTTTTGCGTGCGACAGTCGATACGCTTTTGGGCTTTGCCGTAGACCTCGGGCATATCATTTTCCACCAAGGTTTCCCAAATATGGTAGTTCCCGCGATAGCTATGCTGATTATAAGGCGGGTCGAGATACACCGCGTCACAGGTGATCGCTGTCGCCGCATCGAGCGCATCCAAACAATGCGCGCGATAAAAACGGTCTTTGGCTTTTGGTAGAAGCTTCGGTATGCGCAAGGTGAGGGGGAGGCTTGCTCGCTTCGCCCACGTCTTGAGATAGGCCATTTGAATGCCGCACGTTGAATCAATGCGATCGGCTGCCTCCATCAGACTCACGAGGAGAACTGACCGTAGATGTGGTGCAAAGTCAAGGCGATCGATCTCGTGGCGAATAGCGTCGATGCGCGCGCCATTATCAGGGTGAAAAAATCGCGCATCTTCACAATAGGTCTTGGTAAAAAATCCCGGTCTTCCAGGTAATGCGTTTAAGTGATCGATGACATTGGCAAAATTATCGGGAATGTCCTCGAGATGGGTTTCCAAATAACAATGCGCCAAATGATACGCAAAGCGATTGTGGTCATTCGCCTGTACCGAATAGCCGCTCTCCTTGAGGGCATAACCAACACGTGAAGTTCCAGAAAATAAATCCAAAACCGATGTCGCATCAGGACAATTGGTTTTGATGGTGTCGATGATCCATGGGATCAGCTGTCGTTTCGAGCCTAAGTACTTAATCATTTTGGGCGAAGCCTTGCCGCACACGTCGTTAAAGAGTTTTGTCGCCTATCAGATTTTTCTTTATAACTCCAGTTAGAAAATTGTTCTGTTACAAAGATATTTGCGCGCATAAAAAAGGACGCGTCACGTGTTCGACTATGTGGCATGTCATTGAGTTATTTTTCCAAGCATGCCAAAAGCGCTGTAATACATATTTTTAGCACATGCATAGCTAGGATTGCTCATTGTCGCATGAAACGTAAGTCGTTGTCACCATGGTTGTTGGTCTTGTTGCTTGTTTCAGCCCTGTTCGTGGGAGCAGGCGTAGTCGTACTCTATTCGCTCGACGATTTGCCGAGTATCGATGCGCTGAAGGATTATCAACCGCCACAAAGCACCATGGTCTACGATCGCAATGGCGAGATCGTTGGTCGCTTTTTCGACGAGCGGCGCACGGTAATTGCTCTTGAATCGGTCCCCGATCATGTGAAGCGCGCCTTCATCGCTGCCGAGGATGGCGATTTTTTTGAACACCGCGGTATCGATTATTGGGGTGTTGTGCGCGCCGTTCTCCTCGAAATCAAGCATCGTACCATTGGCGGTCGTCGTGTTGGTGGCAGCACTATCACCCAGCAAACCGCCCGAACCATGCTGTTGTCGTCGACACAAACCTACGGCCGCAAGATCAAAGAAATGGTATTGGCCCAGCGTATCGAAAAAGCGCTCAGCAAAGAGCAGATCCTTCATCTGTATCTAAATCAAATTTATTTTGGCAACGGCGCCTACGGTATCGAGGAAGCGGCGCAGACGTATTTTTCAAAACCGGCGATTAAGCTCACACTTTATGAGGCTGCGGCTCTTGCATCGATACCCAAGAGCCCCAATCGCATCAATCCGTTTAGCGACGCTGAGCGCCTGCGCAGCCGCCAACACTATGTTCTCGATCAAATGTTCAAGCATCAGTTCATCGACAAGGAAACCGCCGACGCCGCAAAAGCAGCGCCCCTATTTGCCGACGTGGTGGATGCAGCATCGCGACAATTTGCACCGTATTTCTTGCAGGCAGTACGCGGCGAGATGCTCGCTAAAGTGGGTGAAGAAGAAATTCGCAAAGGTGGTCTTAAACTTCACGCAACGCTTGACGTTGGCATGCAACGCGCAGCCGAGAGAGCCCTCAAAGAAGGCTTGCGCCGCATCGATAAACGCTATGGCTATCGTGGTCCGACTGTGCGGGTGAACAAAGAGCTCGACGACAAACTCAAGAGCTACCTCGATACCTATCGCAAGCGTGTCTTTGTCGCCGACAACGCGACTAAAGTGTGGGATTTGACCCGCCTTACCGACGCTGTGGTGAAGAATGGGCTCAACGCCACGCTCGATAAAATTCGCCTGACAAAATTGACCGAAGGCAAAATCATCGGTGTACGCGTGGTTGCCATCGACGAGCGCGCGCAGAAAGCTGTCGTCGATTTGGGCTCACAAAAAGCCACGTTGCCCTTCACCGCAATGTCGTGGGCGCAAGCGAATACCAAAGTGGTAAAGGGCAAAAAAAAGAACATCTCTGACATTCTCCATGAGGGTGACGTGATTCTTGTCCGGCTCGCAAGCAACGGCAAGCCAGTCCACGTGAGCCTCGAGCAAGAGCCCGCTATCGACGGTGGTTTTGTCGCGCTCGACGTAGAAACAGGCGGCGTGCTTGCTTTAGTTGGCGGTTATGATTTTGATCGTTCGCCGTTTAATCGCATTGTGCAAGCGAAACGTCAGCCCGGCTCGGGCATAAAGCCGCTCATCTATGCACTTGCGCTCGACAAAGAACTGATCACGGCGGCATCTCTCATCACCGATGCGCCGCGCGCGTTTTTTGACCCCGGCACCGACGAGTATTGGCGGCCGCGCAATCACACGCGCAAATTCCTCGGCGACATCACGGTGCGTCGTTGCCTGCGCTCATCGATCAATATTTGCACCATCACGTTGCTTGAACGTATCGGCATCGATGACTTTTTAAATTTAGCGAAAGACGTTGGGCTCAACACCGAGTACACACCGTTTCCTCGCAATCTCACGATCGCGCTTGGCAGTGCCGAAGCCTATCCCATCGATGTCGCCAATGCCATGCGTATTTTCCCCCATCTTGGCGTGTATTCGCCGTATCACCTGATCAATGCCGTTGCGAGCGGCGAGGGTGCGCGCGAGCCCTTGTACGTTCCTGATGATCGCATTGTCATGCGTCCAGAGTCCACCTACATCACGACGCAAATCCTGCGAAATGTTATCAGCGAGTCGGATCGACAAACCTATCTATCCAACGTGAAGCATCAAATCGCTGGCAAAACCGGCACTACCAACGATGTGCGCAGCGCGTGGTTCTTTGGCTATTCGCCAAGCATTATTGCGCTCGTGTATGTTGGTTACGACGACAATCGCAGTATTGGCTCAACCGAATGGGGTACCACGACGGCATTTCCTATTTGGGCTAACTTCATGAATGCGGTAGCCGATCCGAACGACTACGCGGGCTTCCACGAGCCCGACCACATTGAGTGGCGCTATGTCGATCAAAGCACTGGCCGCGTGCGCGACGTTGTGGCGGCCCTCGATGGTGGCGAGAACGTGGTGATGGAAGCCTTTATCGCGGGCACCGCGCCGAGCGATGCTGATAGTGATGGCGTCGTCAAATCGCTTCGCAGTATTAAAGACGACGCAGCGTTCGCGCCGTAAAAAATACTCCATTGTTTGTTTAACCCCATAGCGAAAAGCTAGGGTGTCATGTGCCATGATCGTTTGCGCAAAACGATTTTCACGACGAGCGCCAAAAAAATAATGATAAAAAGATTTGGCCCATCATGCGAAGAGCAACCGCCCAAATCTGCTTCGTCAATGGCGCCACGCAACAGATCGGAATAGTCACAATCTGATCGATCATCGCTCGTATCTATGGCAAAGTTCACGGTGAGATTTTGTAATACGTATTTAAAGTCATTGCTGAGCAATGACATGTATAACAACTTTTGTTCGCAGCGCTCGAGAGAAAGCGGCATCGTGTAATGCCACTGACCGTGCTCAAAATTAGCATTGCCGACGGCCGTCGTAATGTCATTTTTGCCGTCGGTTGCATGCGCTGTTGCACCGCGGAATTGCCACGAAATGGGTGTTGAAAAATTAGCGAGGATCGAAAGTGGTACCATGTTTCGTGCCGTTTCCGGCGTAGTTTCGGTGCCGAGAAGTGCACCGGTTGCACCCAAATATTGGCGCCAACTCAATGTCAAAGATTTTGCGCCGGCGGGAATACCAATTTCTAACTGAGCCGCTGATGGCGCAAAATTCTTAAGACCAATTTGGTTTTTCGACGGCACGAACAGCATGGGCCTAACTGACGTGGTAAGTTTATTGGCTTTGTCCACGCGAGAAAGTGAAATCGCACGAAAGCAATCGCGCACGCCACGTTTGGTGAAGACATCTTCTGCAATGGTAACGACACGTTCTCCGAGGCCATCGCGCGCGCGAATATTGTTGATGAGTTTTTCACTCTGTGCCTTAAAGTCTTCTGAAGTCTTTGCTTGCGACAGCGACGCGAGCACCGCTCGATCGAACTGAACTACAGCATCTTCGGAGATTCGCTCTTGTATGGTTTTGCGAATTTCCCACAGCGCGCCCGACCAAATCAAACCGTCGTTGTGAATTTCGCCGATGACATCATTTGGACACGATGCATTGTTATCGATATTGCGCAAGGCGACTTCGCCGTAGCCATCTTGAACATTGGCGTATTGACCAACTTTCGGATCACTTGTGAATGCCGCCGCAAAATAATCCGACCACGCTTCGTTAAGACCACCTGGTTCCGAATTGATGCCCCATTTGTCAAGGCCAAGCGAGTTAATTTTGCCTATCAGCGATGTCGTGATCGCATGCATGAATTCGTGAAATACGACGTCACCATCATACGCGAAATCTTTATCACCTTGAAAGAAAACATTGTGGTCATAGGGTTTGATCAAATCCGAGAGAATTTCATCGGCGCGCGGCGTGGACTTTTTGAGCGTACTGAGGGCTGGAATAAACGCGGCGTTGCTAAATCGTATAAAATCATTGAGTACAATGGGATTGTCGCCCTTACCCTTGCCCGAGACGGCCTGCTCAATGAAATTATCGCGTGCGTTTTGCCCCATGGTGCCAACTTTCATGTCGGGAATCAGCTGATTGACAAAAACGCGATAAGGATTGGTGGGGTGACCTTTGTCATCGAGCACGGGGCTGCCGTCGGTATTGCATGACATCGCTTCAGGTCGTAGGCACCACGTTGAATCGTTCAAGAGCGAACGAATATTGTTAAAGAACGACATTACCGAAAAGTACGCTTGGATTTCACTAAATCGGTCCATTTCCGACGGTATTCCCGGCTCATCAATGGGCGTGTCAAAGAAGCCGATCACGCTGCTGCCGGGCTTTTTGCTCGCGCGTGCAAAGGGCAAATAGGTGCAGCGCACGCTATCGACACGTAGTTCCGGCGGCAAACTGATGAGTGCATCGAGACCAAGCGTATCGGTTGGTAGCGTAAGCAGTTCGCGCGATTGGCGTGCGTTTTCATGGCTCCTTAAGGCGCAGCGCTTTCTGTCATCGGTGCATTCACCTTCTTCTGGGCATGTGTAGTAGCGGCAACAGGTGCGTACACTCACGAACTCGCCCGCAAGAAAGCCGTCTTCTTTGACATCGACCAAATTAGGCAGCATGACTTGCTTCAGTTCCGACGGCGAAAGATGATTTGACGACGGTGCATAGACGAAAACATCGGCAGGGGCTTGCGCGAATTGCGCGGCATCGTCGTAACGTAGCATTTCTCCCGTTTCGGCGTCGATGTAGACATCCTTGAGATCGAAGATCGAAAGCGTCGGCAAACGGACCTTAAAGACCGGTCGAACCTGGCCAAAATGCACCAGCCATAATCGTTCGGTAAAACCTGTCATCGTTTCGACGTAGGGGTCGGTAATGAGCGCTTCTTGCTGCGCGGCCATCACGCGTTCGATCGCTTCTGCTTCGTGTAATCGAAAAGCTGCGCGTGGTACATCAAATTGCGTGAAATAGAAATGTTTCGTGTCGCTCAATTCGTTGAATATACCGTCGGCGCCCTCGACGGGTAGTCCGTCAAGGAGCGGTATCGAACGCGTGATGGTTTGACCGGCGACGGAGATGGTTTTTGTCTCAAAGGTCAGGACATTTTCGTCTGCAGCTGCCAGCGGCTCTGGTTTTGGCCGCACGAGTAGGCGATGCTGAACGGTGGACACAACGTTGTCATCACGGTCGATGACCGCTTTAAACGTTCGAAACTGAAAGTGGTCATCAGCGACAACGGTCAATGGAGCAAGCCATGCGGTTGGAGACAGAAATAATAGGAGCAATAAAAAAATATATATCATGGTCGCTTTCCCCGGGCGCAAGGCTCGATCGATAATCCTGGTTGCATTAAACCTTCCCTATTATGGCAAGGCGCGTCGGTGATGGCGAAAAAAGGTATAAAAATAGATTGAGGAGCGATGCGGAAACGATTTTAATGAGGTAAGCGCTTGGCTAGGATGGGCAGTATATGATGACCAAATTTGATCACGTCGCTGTGCTGGGAGCGGGAGCGTTTGGCGTAGCGCTCTCGCGCCTTGTTGCGAAAAAAGCTCAATCAGTGTCGCTCTGGGGGCGCGATGAGACGGTATGCCGTCGCATCAATGAGACACGGCATCACCCAACGCGCCTGCCGCACGTGACACTCGCGCACAACATTACGGCGCTGTCTGACCCCGTGATTGCGGTGCGCGACGCCGATTGCGTGATTTTTGCCGTGCCCATGGCAGCGCTGCGAACAACGCTTGAGCTCACCAAGCCGGTCATGAAGCCGGATGCCGTCGTGGTCAGCACGGCAAAGGGCATCGAGGAAGATACCTTGCTGTTGCCCTGCCAGGTGATCACAAACGTTTTGCCTACATCGCGAGCGCATCGTGCATGCTATCTTTCGGGGCCGTCTTTTGCCGTTGAGCTCGCCATGGATTTGCCCACGGCGCTGACGCTCGCAAGCTTAGACCAACATGCCGCAACGTTGGTGCAAAATGGCCTGTCGTCGACGAATTGTCGAATCTACCGTACCGATGATGTAGTGGGCGTGTCTGTTGGTGGTGCCCTGAAAAACGTCATCGCTATTGCTGCCGGTGCCTGCACAGCACTCGGTCTTGGGCGAAACGCACTTGCTGCGCTTATCACCCGGGGTCTTGCTGAAATGGCTCGTCTCACCCATGCCGTGAACGGTAAGGCAGCGACGTTAAGCGGTTTGTCCGGCGCGGGCGATTTGATCTTAAGTTGCACCGACGACATGTCGCGCAATCATCGCCTCGGCACGCTGCTGGCGGATGGATGGGGTCTCACAGAAGCGCTAACCCAGATCGGCAGTGTCGTTGAAGGCGCCAAAACCGCGAAAGCGGTGCCCGAGCTTGTCCGACGGCATTCGATCGAAATGCCGATAAGCCAAGCCGTCTACGAAGTATTGTATCAGGGCGTATCAGCAAAGACGGCGATCTCGTCGCTGCTCATGAGATCGCTCAAAGATGAACGCTGGTGAGGAAGCGTGAAAAAGCCGCGCTCTTTGATCATGACGATGCTATCAGCCGCGCGGTTGATAAATGCGGCGTCGTGGCTTGAAAAAAACACGAGCCGGCCACGATCCTTTTGATCCTTAAGATTCCGCAAGAGATTGGTCTGCTGCATGAAATCGAGAAATACCGACGGTTCATCAAGCAAGAGAATTTTTGCGCTTGGGTTTATCAAGCATTTGGCGATATGCACCAGTCGCTGTTCACCGCCACTCATCTTTGACAAGGTGCGGTCAAGGAGATGGCCAATGTTGAGGCGTTGCGCCATGTCTAAAATGAGCGCTTGCCGATGTGCATCGACGCCGTGATGATAACCAAGCGCAGGCATGAGACCATGCGCAATGCGTCCACTCGCCGAGCAATAGGGCTGTTCAGGTGCATGCTGAAGCAAGAATGAAATATATTGTGCGCGCAAATTGGGCGTGAGGCTTGCGAGGGCGCGCTTGTCGATAAATACCTGGCCTTGTTGATTGCCGTTTAAGCCCGCTATGGTTTTGAGCAATGTGGTTTTGCCCGAACCATTGTTGCCAACCAACGCAACGATGGTGCCGCTTTTAAACTCATGACTAAAGCGCTTAACCAAGACGTTTTTGCCGACGGTCACTGAAAGATTGCAAAGCTCAAGAATAGCCATTGCTATGGTCTCGGATGAGCAAGAGGAAGAATGCGGGTGACAATATGAGCGCTGATAGTGCACCGACAGGCAATTCACTATCTAAAACCAAAAAGCTTAAACGGCTGAGCGTATCAAAGAATACGAGCAAGATGGCGCCGCCAATTGCGGCAATAGGCAGCACAAAATAAAGATTGGCGTTGACCAAATGGCGCACGAGATGTGGTACGACCAAGCCCAAAAAACCGATCATGCCAGCGAATGCCACGACATTGCCGATCAAAATGCAGTTGGCGGCAATGGCTATCTTGATCACGCGATCGGCGTTGATACCAAGAAGACAAGTTTCGTCTACGCCAAATGAAAGCAGCTCAAGTTCGCCACGAATGGTGAAGAGTACCGCAAGGCCTAT
>CAZRSD010000003.1:3543-6302 GCA_964602645.1 uncultured Myxococcales bacterium | reverse complement strand
TATGATCCACAACGGCAGAATCAAAAAAAACGCACTTGGATCGATGACGGAAATATGGCCCACCAACCAAAAGAGCAGGCTGTGTGTCTTGTTGATGGGCAAAGTAGTCTTCAATACCGTGATGAGCGACGCCGCTAACGAATTGATCAAGACGCCAACCAAGAGGCATTGCCCGAGGGATACCGAAGGCGAGTTTTGTACGTAATAAAAGAGCAGCACGAATGCCAAAAGCCCACCCGCAATAGCGCCTGCGCTCGGCATCACCGCACGTTCGGCTAAAAACGCGATGACAATCGATGCGCCGAGTGCAGCGCCACCGCTGATGCCAAAAATGTGCGGGTCGGCGAGGGGATTGCGAAATATAGCCTGAAGCGATGCTCCACTTGCCGCAAGCGAAGACCCAGCGACGATGGCGAGCAAGATGCGCGAGCCGCGATAGTGCAAAATGACGTCGCTTGTATTGAAGAGATTGCTTGAGGAAAAGATCGATAGGCCTGTTGGGCCAACCAGTAACGAGAGTAGGGTCACCAGCATGAGCGAAAGCAATAAACCGATAATGAGAAGATTATATCGTGTCTGGGTCATGCAGCGGTTCCAACTCGGAGACTGATTTAATACAGTCTCAGACATCAGCGAGAAAAAGATCGGTGAGTGTTTCGATGTCCTTAATTATATTTGGCGAAGGTGAATAGAAAATCGGTTGCTCAGGAACCACGAGCGTAATCTGACTTCGCTTGAGATCAAGGCCCAATGACGTAAATATCGACTGAAAATTGGGTAAAGCTTCGGCGCCACCCGCAAGAATCAAAAATGCCGGCGGATCGGTGAGCAATTTTTCTACTGGCCATATTGGCCACGCGTTTTTGCTCGAGGCGAGATTTGATAAACCGATCTCTTCGATAATTTGCGATGCAAAGGTGCTGCGACCAGCTACCACGAGTGGGGAATTGGCGACGGCAACGAGGGCCGTGCGACGATTTTGCTGCGTCAGCATTTGGTAGAGCGCAATTCTCGCCGACACGATAGAGCGATCGATTTGATCATTGAGGCGATGACCCTCGTCGGCAATGCTAAAAAGCGACGCGAGGCTTGAGACGATATATTTGATATCGCCTAATGAATCTGGCTGGTGAGCAAAAACTTCGATACCATTTTTGGCGATTTTATCGAGGACGCGCTTGGCCATCACGTGCGGAACGCCGAGGACCAAGTCAGGCTGTTCGGCCATGATGGCTTCAAAATTCGGCTCAGCAAACGAGCCGATTTTCGCAAGGTGCTGCACGCGCGCATCCGAACAATGTGTGGTCACGCCCACGAGCCGGTGAGTTTGCCCGAGTGCGATCATCGTCTCTGTCATCGACGGCGCGAGTGCAATCACGCGGCGGTAGACCTTTTGCGACGAAAGCATTGTCTCGTCGGGATAGCCCAAAAATACCAAGAGAGCTATCGGAGCGAGGACAACGGCGCTTATGCCCAAAAGCCATTTCATCACGGGCCAAACACCGAAAGAAAATCCATCGGATAAATCTTTTGGTGAGAGTCTGATACGATCCACGCGTTATAGCCAAGGGGCGGCGCAAGCTTTATGTCGACGCCATCAACGGTGCTACGCAAATACATTGATTGCGGACGAAGCCCGATGCGTTCATCAACATTGCGATCGATGATGAGCGGCTCAACAAAAGGGAAGGGGAAATAACCATCTTTGACGCTGTAAGCCACAAGCGTACCCTTTGCGTCGCCAAGAAACACGATGCCGTCATGCCAATAGTGCGCAAACGTAAACGCAAATTCGCGGTGGAAGTTTGGTTCTTTGATATCGCTTTTGTTGATGCTGGTTGCGTTTTCGTCGATCACCGCGATTTCATTTCTATCGGCGTGCGGAATGACAAGCTTAGTGTCGACGAGAGCTAGTATGGCCGGCGTAAAATTGGGCAATGCGAGGCGATGATCGACGGTGAAGCTTGCTCGATCCGCGGCTATTTTGAGGCGAATGAGGCCCGCATCGGTGCTCGCGAGACTTGAGCTGCCAACATTGCTCCATGCACCCGAGCACACGAGCCACACATTGTCTTTGTCTTTCACCACGAAATGACGAGGGTTTTTAAAGTCCAAGACTTCGCGTGCTTTGGTTTTCACGGCGTCTTTCTCTATTGCCATGAGCGCTACCACGCCGGGACCGACCACCGCTTTTTGCCCGAGACCGCTCTCTTCAAACTGATAGTAATTTGAAAAGCTCACGAGAAAATGTGTGTCGTCGAGCGCCAACATCGCTTCAGGATTGCGCGCAATACTGGTGGTGATGGTTGTCTTTGCGGTGCCTGATAGGTCAGCATCGATGGGGTTTTTTACGGTGAGTGGCGTCGTGAGCGCAAAGGTAAAGGTCTTGCCCGCATTGTCTTCGACTTTGGCTCGCACCATCACGGCATTCGCGTTGTTGTTAACGATGGCCACTTCGTGCGACAAATTGAGGGTCACGGCAAGATGATCGCCAACAGCTGCCACCGACGATGGGTAGAGTGGCGTCGCATTCGCGGTGCCGAGCATCACGGCGGTGTTTGGCTCTTCGCTCAAGCGAAACCGATTGTCGACCAAAAACGTGCGCATGAGATTTGCTTGCGATGAAATTATCGCCACGCGACCCTTAAAAAAGCCTATGGCGTCGACTTCTTTGTCCGTCTCAAACCCATCGCGCGTCATGTCCATGAGGCTCTTTGCAAGATCGCGAACCTTGTAGCCTTGCTGGTAATATTTTTTGT
>CAZRSD010000003.1:0-3533 GCA_964602645.1 uncultured Myxococcales bacterium | reverse complement strand
CGTGATCAGCATCGGCAAGATCTATCGCGAAACTGCCGTCGGCATTGCTCGTAACTTTGCCAACAGCTTTGCCGACTTCTGCATGAATCTCTGTATTCGGTGGTGTAGCACCCGAAAAGCCTTGTGCTCGTACGCCCTTGTGCGCTTTCGCAACCACAATCAAATGATGCTGGACGGGACCCTGAGGCAAGGTTTTAAAACTCGTTTCTTTGCTGCATGCTGCAATGACCACGAGCACAAGTGCCGCTACAAACAGTTGCAATGATTTCATGAGACATTCCCCACTTCGATTTGGCCGAAGAATACCGAGCCTGGTAACGGCGTTTCGTAAATATCGCGCGCGGTTTTAATGTTGAAAATATTGGTTACCGATAACGACAAGCCCAAATATTCAAAGAGCCGTGCCGAAACCACCGTGTCGAACAGCGCATACGGTTTGGAATGAAGTGTGCCGTAGATGTTGGCCGTGGCATTGCCGCGATACCGTGACTGCAAACTGAGGGCAAGAAAGTTCTCATTACCGATGCGCAATTTGGTGAGTCCTAAAAAGGTGGGCGCTTGCGGTAGTCGCGCATTGGTCGCTTTGTTTTTTGTGCTAAGCAATGAATTCTTGGTTTCGATCATCAAATACCTAGTCGGTTCGATGACGAGGCTTAGGTCAAGTCCACGACGGCTTGCCGTCTCCACGTTGATCGGTCGCAGTTGTGTTGCCAAAAATGGCACGTAGACGATCACATCGCTCAAATAACCCATGAACGCGGTCACCTGCATGCGCGAATGCTGACCGATGTTCATCGTTGAGCCAAGCTCAATGTCCCACACACTTTCTTTTTTAAGGTCAGGATTGCCGACGAAGAAGCGATTTTCTGCATACATTTCCATGAAGGTTGGCAAGCGTTGATGCCGAAGTAGACGGGCCGTCATGCTCATCCAATCGCTCGGCTCGATAGAGACGCCTAAGTCCTTTTTGAATACCAAGCCGTATTCTTGAAAACCGAGCATGCTGAACTGCGCATACGTCGAGGGTTTAAGCCGCCCTTGCCAGCGCATGGTGCGATTCATAAGAAAGCCGCCGCCAAGTCTTGTCTTATTCAGCTCATACGCGCGCTCGATGAATATTTGATTGGCAAAATCAAAGTTAAACCATTCAGGAAGTTTTAGGCTTTCAAACCCCACCGTGAGCTCGTGCGTCGACGACAAAAACCGTTCGTCGTGTGCCGGCGTGTCCACGGTGCGATAATCAAAGAGGCTGTTTGCGATGTCGAGACTAAACTTCGCATCATTTATTTTTTGCGACATACCAGCGCGCATGCCTGTGTAGATCGCTTGATTGCGCAAGTTTTTGGTTGGCGAAAATGCATAACCGGCCACACCGCCTTCATGCGCGTTAAACGCGAGGAGCGCATGCGCGCTTGAGGTGTCGGTCTTTCGCTGATATTTGACGAGACCTTGCAGGCGATGTTGATCATTGTTCTCACGAATAAAGTCATTATTCGGATCGTCCTTCTTTAGATCGGGTGATTGAAATTTAAAGCGACCATTGGTCGAGTACGCCTGCGTCGCGATGAAGATGCTCGAATAGGCATCAAGCGGCGTACCAGCCGTACCACCGATCTTTATCGAGTTTTGCGAACCGTAACCAAAGACGCCTTTGGCTTGCGGGTATTCTACCGTCGGCAACGTGATAGAGAGCGATTGAGCATTGGTCTGAAGATTTTTCGCGGCAAAGAGAAACATGGAGTTCGCATCAGCCATGCCGTTTACGGGATTGTTGAGCCAGAGGCCCTCAAGGTCTACGCGAAATCGCGCACCCGAAAGGCCACGATAACGAATCTGCGAGGGAGAGAGCGGCCCGCCACTTTCAGTGAGCGTGAGGCCCGGAATGTGAAAGAGCATCGATGCATCGCCGGGCATTTGCTGTGCACTTTTGTCGACGAAGTAGTCGTATTTCACGTCATGTTTTTTCGGAGCTTCTGCTTCAATTATTGTTTGTTCTGATGCCTCGGGTGCTTGTTCGGTACCAGTAATTGCTTCGGTTTCGGCAAAGACTGAAGCGCCTAAAAGTGGCAGGAACGTTAGATACGCCCAACCTTTGTTTTTATGAATCATGAAACCTATTCCCAATTGATTGGTTTTTCTCTTGCTCACAAGGATCCGCTATCAACCTCAAAAACTTCTGTTAAGACGGATATGGTTTTTTCCAGAGGGAACTATGGTAGAGCTATGGAGATCGCGGTTTGATTGCCGCATGACGAATGATCTGGAGGAAATAATGGGAAGGATGTTGCTCTTTGGGTCGACGACGTTAAGTCTGATGCTTGCCTTGAACGGGTGCAAAACCATAAACACCCGAACCGAGAAAGGGGGCGAGCCTATGATTTCCAGTTACAGCGCGCACGTTGATATGCGTGGCACTGATGTGTCGTCTCGTTGTAAAGATCACCTCAAAGAAGCGAGTGAACTAAAAAATCGCCTTGTGCAAAGCAAAGGTGATGGGTTTTTAGAAACACTCAATCACTACAACAACATTCTTGTGCACATCGATGCCGCATCAAGCCAAGCGAGCCTGCTCAGTCAAGTGCATCCAAGTGAAACCATCAGAAAAGATGCTGAGCTGTGCGAACAAGATATTTCCAAATTCGTGACCGATCTATCCCTCGACAAAGACGTGTTTGCTGCATTGGCGCGGGGTGAGCAAACCGCGCTTGATGCCAATGCCAAGCGTTTGCTCGAGCACACCTTGCGCGATTTTCGCAGGGCCGGTGTGGATAAGGACGAAGAAGCACGCAAACGCATCAGAGCGCTAAAGGCAGAGCTGGTCACCATTGGCCAAGAATTCGGTCAAAATATTCGCGAAGAGCGTTTCGTTATTTTGCTCGACAGTGAAAAAGATCTAGAAGGCTTGCCAAAAGATTATATCGAAGCGCATCAGCCTGGTCCCGACGGCAAAATCCAAATTTCCACGGATTATCCCGATTACATTCCGTTCATGCAGTACGCCAAGAACGACCAACTACGTAAACAGTTGCGCTTTAAATATCTCAACCGTGGCCAAAAAAACGAAGCGATACTGAAATCGATGATCGAAAAGCGTAACGAGCTTGCGAAACTTTTGAACTATCGTTCCTATGCTGACTATGTTGTCGAAGACAAAATGATCAAAGAAGCAAAAGCCATTCATGAGTTCATCAGCAAGATCTCGAAGATGGCGAAAGCTGGCGCCGACAAAGAATACAAAGCGCTCCTCACCTACAAGCAAAAGACCGACAAAAAAGCCACCAAGATCTATGGCCACGAAAGTGCCTATCTGGAAGAGGGCTTCAAGAAAGATAAATTCCAATTTGATTCACAAGAAGTTCGCCCTTATTTCTCGTATGACCGGGTTCGCGATGGGTTGTTGTCGGTGACATCCAAGCTTTTTGGCATTCGTTATAGCGCCGTTCCCGACGCGAGGGTCTGGCATGAATCGGTGAACACCTATGACGTTTACGACAACGAAGGGAATATCATTCATCGTAGAGGAGAATTTATAT
>CAZRSD010000002.1:25142-27316 GCA_964602645.1 uncultured Myxococcales bacterium | reverse complement strand
AGCGCTGCGGCAAAAAAGTCCGCGGCTCCAAAAAAATCTGCTCCCGCAAAAATCACGGTAGCAAAAAAGGCTCCGGCTAAACCTGCTAAAAAAGTAGCAATGCCAGAAGCGGTAAAGAAAGCAGCTCCTGGGAAAAAGGCAGCACCAGCGAAGAAGCCTGCGCGCACCATAGCCAAGGTAGTTGCTAAAGCAAAACCTGCACCAAAGAAGAAAGTAGCGGCGATTCCTAAGGGCCATCACAGCATCACACCATATTTGATCATGAGCGATGCGCAAAAGGCGATTAACTTTTACCAACGCGTATTCGGTGCCAAAGTGTCGATGAAAATGGACAAGCCAGGCGGCAAAATTGATCATGCTGAAATGGTCATTGGCGATGCGAAAATCATGCTCGCTGATGAATGCCCTGAAATGGGCGCGCGCGCTCCGCAGGCCTACGGCGGCAGCGCGGTAAGCATTCACCTCTACATCAAAGATGTCGACGGCGTGGTGAAAAAGGCAGTTGATGCTGGTGCGAAATTATTGATGCCGGTACAAAATATGTATTACGGCGATCGCAGTGGCGCCGTTGAAGACCCATTTGGTCACAAATGGCATATCGCGACGCACGTCGAAGATGTCACGCCTGCGATGATGAAAAAGCGTGCCGCTGAAATGGCGAGCAAAAAATAAACACGCATCTTGCTAAGCGCGCGCATGATGTCAGCGGATATCGTGCGCGTTTTTTATTGGTTTGACGAGGGCGTGCTTTTCATACGGCAACGGCTTAGCCGCGAAGCGTACATCGAGCGGCATATTGTCGCGTCGTGACGAGCCGGTATTTGGTTCTCACGATATCTTCGCGAACAAAATAGTCGTCTTAATTGTTGTAGCCGAGGGACCATATTCTTTTGCTAGGTCACAAGGGCTGCATGATTATGAAAAGTGCGGGCACGTATGCTGTCATTGCAGTAGTGTTTTGCCTCAGCGTCGCGTCGTGCTTTAAGAAGGCACCGCCAAACGAGTTTGCATTGTTGCATCAACGCGCATGCATTGAAAGTCTTAACATCAAGGATCACGTCCGCGCGCAGACGCATTGCGAGCTGTGCCTTGAATACGATGCATCGATGCCGGAATGTCTAAACGGCATTGGCCTTATCGCACTTATCAACAACGACGAAGATAAAGCGAAAACCTATTTCACTAAAGCGCTGCGGCAAAATAATGATTTTTCGCAAGCGCGCAATAATCTCGGTGTCATCTATTTCTCGAGCGGGGATTTTACTGAGGCGCTCAAATATTTTGATCGAGCCCTCGAAATTGATCCGTCAAATATTGATGCGCGCTATAACGCCGGCCTCAGCCATTTTCGTCTCGGTGAGCGGATGAAAGCTTCGGGTAAAACCGCTCAGAGCAAAGCTCATTTGCTGCGAGCGAAAGATCAGCTGAAGAAGCTTATCGCCATTGAGCCTACCTATCACATCGCATTTCGCGATGTGGGTTTGATCGATCTAAATCTCTACGATCAAAGTGAATTTGATAATGAGCGACGGGAGTGGTTGACGTCGGCAAAGGCGTCATTTCAGCGGTGTCTTGAGGCCAATCGAGAAGAGGATGGATGCTATGAGGGCTTGGGGCAAGTCTTCTTTGAAGAGGGTCATTTCGATCAATCGTTTGCCAATTATTTTTTGTGCTTGACGTATTCGCCCAACAACAGTGCATGTCGCGCAAACATCGTCGTGTCGTATGAAAAAAGCGCGCACACCGATGGTGGCTACAAGAATTTTAAGCAGGCACTCGTTGAGGATGCGAGCAATGCACTTGCGCACGAAGCCTTTTGCACAGCGCTATTTGAACGAGGCCTCGATGCTGAGGCGGTCAAGGAATGCCATATCGCGCTGCGCCTTAAGCCCGACCTGTGCAGTGCGCAATTTCGTTTGGCCGAATATTATGCGCAGGTGCTCAATGTCGAGGGTGCAGTGCAGCAATGCCAAGCATTCTTGCTCTGTGGCGCGAACGGTTTCACCAAAGAAACCAAAAAATGCCAAGAGATCTTAACCACGGTCCGTCGATGATGGAGCAGTAGATGGCCCTAAAGATTATTGTTGAGCCACACGACGATCCCGCAAGCCTCATGACGCACGAATTGGATCAATCGCTCGTAACCGTGGGGCGCAGCAAGAGCTGTCACATTG
>CAZRSD010000002.1:0-25132 GCA_964602645.1 uncultured Myxococcales bacterium | reverse complement strand
CGTCAAGTATGAGGAGACAGGCTATGTCATGCTTGACGAGAATTCGCGCCACGGCACGTTGCTCGATCAGCAAAAGTTGGAGCCGCAAAGACCATATCCATTAGGCGCGGAGCACGCGATCGAAGTGCCCGGCTTTCGCATTCGTGTCATGTGCGATGGCGAAAAGCCGCGGCTCGAACGCACGACGGTGGTTGCGCGCAAGCTGCTCGATGATCTTTTGCAAGGCGAGATTCGCCCGCGTGAAGTACCTACGCTTCGTGAAAAAGACGGCGTGCGACACTTCAAATTTGTTGAAGAGAAAACCACCTTTGTGCTTGGTTCATTTGCACATGCAGACTTTGTGGTGGATGAAGAGCATGTCGCGAAAAAGCACGTGTCATTCATTCGCGATATTTTCGGTATTCGCGTGGTGCCCACGCCGGGCAACGAGATCAAGCTCGACAATGTGGCGATAGTTGAACCGAAGATTTTAGGTGCGGGCGCAACCATCACCATTGGCTCGCATGCCTTCGTCTATACCGAGTCTGAAGCAATGCCTGCGCCGACGACACTGAACGCGCCCATAATTCCGGTAGCAAGCGATCCACCACGCGTTGTGACCATAGCTGAGCGCCACGAACAAGTTCCGCCCGAAGAAAAACCAAAGCGGCTTTTTAGAGCACTTGACCGCATCTTTGTCTTGGGCTTTGTTGCGGTCATCGTGGGAGCGGTGCTTGTTGTGGTGAATCTCGCGTGACCAATGCGCCGCTAGATTTCACATTGTGGTTGTTGTTGGCAGGGCAATTGTGGTGGCGATGACTCGATAGGTGCAGGAGTTTGATGCTCGGTATTTTTTGTCATGGCAACATCATCGATGATTATGTCATCAACGGTCTTAAATTGCAGACGTATCGTATTGTCATAAGCTTCGACAAACATGGCGCCATGGTTTTTGTCGTAGAATATTTTGCTGCCCGAAACCTTCTTCTTGATCGGTCGTGGTCGTGCGCCACCAAGGCCATTAACGATATAGACCAAGCCGTCTTTTTCAATGCGTTCGTAGTTGTGATCGTGGCCGCCAATCACGATATCAAGGCCAAGGTCTTTGAAACCCCACTGCATGTTGAGCGTGTTGCCATGGTCACCTGATGAATAGGGCGGGTGATGAAAATACGCAATCTTAAATGTCGCCCTACTTGCACCCACGCGATCGCGAAGCCAGCGATATTGGCGCAAGAACTTTTTGTTGCCGTCGGGCTCGTGAATGTCGCTATCGAGGGCGAAAAAGTGGACATTGCCCTCGACGAAGTCGTAGTAGCGTTCATTGCCCGGCAAATCGAAATAGGTGAAGTACGGTAAGCCAGTTGGCTCTAGGCATTTCTCAAGAGCATACCAATCGTGATTGCCAAGTGTTGGGAAAAATCTGCGGGTGGTAGCGCCTGGGCCAAAGGTGCCTTGGTAGTTGTAAATGTATTCATGGTAATATTTGCCGATGTTTTCGTCGATAGTTGCTTTGCATCCATAGGGATAATTATTGTCGCCTGTGGTGAGGATGAACTGCGGATTGTTGCGCTTGACGAGCTCAGCCACGCGAGCTTCGTCGTCGTTGTTCATGCCGTAGTCACCGATGACGGCAAAGTTGATCGCAGCTTGGGCAAAGTTGCCCCACAAAAAAAGCAAAACCAGTCCACAAAGATGTGTGAACGACATAACTCCCCCTAGTTTTGGCATCATGCGGAGAGTTTAAGATGGCAGCGTATATCGCCGATACTGAGGCCACGAAAATTCGTCGTTGGGGGCACGTAATCGAGAAGACTTTTTTCGTTTGGCCACAGTCCCAAATGTTCTAGCACGGCTTTGGCGATGATGGGACGGATTTGCTGTTTGATGTCGCCATCTTCGATTTTAATGACGATGCCAAGACCGTGGGGGTAGCGCGCGTCGGGGGCTTTCGCAAGCGCGAGCAAACCATCGGCGCCATTCTTGCTGAAAAGGCCTTGGTTGCTTGCGCGAATCAGCGCTGTGTCAAAGCGCTTTTCTCCTGCGAGATATTCGGGGTAGGTTGTTGCCGCATCCCACATAGTGCGAAAGGCCTGGGGCAGAAACGCAGGGCCGGTGGATGCCGTTGGCACATGTGCCCAATAACTCATGCGGGCAAACATGAGGGCGAGGTTTTTTAGCGGCAGAACCAGCGTCGGCAACGAGCAGCCGTCGATACCGAAAGCGATGTCATCGGCGGGGACATCTGAAATGAGTGCCGCAAGCTCCTTGATGCGCGCTTGCAATGGGTGATTTGGTGATTCGTAACTGTGGCGATCATAGCCACGCGAAAGACATGCAAGTAGCATGCCGAGGTGCTTGCCCGAGCAATTGTTGTGGAGCTCACTCGGCTTTTCATGACGCGCGAGGAGTTCGCACAGAACATTGGCGTCGTAAGGCGGGTGAACGCCGCAACGCAGCGCTGAAATATCGAGACCCAAACGCGAAAGCAGTTCGTTAACGCGCGTTGTATGAATCGCTTGTCCTGCATGTGAGCTCATCATGAGCACGGGGTCAAAAGGCTTAAGGCCAAGCTTTGATTTTGCTGCGTCGTCGTCAAAAAAGCCCGCTTCGAAGAGTGGCAATAGCTGAAAGGGTTTCGCGCACGAGCGCATATGGGAGAAATAATCGATATCACCAACGGCATGGACAATGTCGCCAAGGCCATTCACTACCGCGACAATACCGTAGTGCAAACGTTCGGTAATCGGATCGCCGCTTTTATCAACGCCGCGGGTAAATTCGACGAGAAGTGGAGCATTGCGTAATTGCGTGTGTGAATTGTTCATCGCGGTCACCATTAATTTTCACATTGGTATTGGTATTCTAAAGCCGTTTTTGCATCACGAGCGCATTTGCTGGTGGTGAACTATAATAATTCGCAACGGCACCAACCTCTGTATAGCCTAGTTTTTTGTAAAGATTAAGAGCCGCCTCATTATTGTGGCGAACATGGAGATAAGAATGGGTTATACCCGCAGCTCGGGCGTATTTGAAGAACTCCTGAAAGAGTTTTTCGCCAATGCCGAGGCGGGCATACGCCGCTCTTCGGCCCACGCTTGAAACATAACCGGGCATGAGCGCAACGGTGCCCGCAAGGTCCTGTTGTTTGGAGAAATCGAGGGGGCGAATTGCCGCGCGATCGTTTTTAAACTCCAAGATGGCGACTAATTTGCCATCATGCGCCGCGAGCACGGCGCCGGTGTCTTCTTCCTTGGTGACGCCAGAATTTGAGGAATACAAGAAGGCATTTTGCCAAAACGATTCGACCGTAATCGACTGGCGCACCGCAAACTCATCTTTACTAAACCCGGTGAAGTCAACGCGCAGTGCAGTAGTAAGCTTAGGCGTTTGTTGCGCGAGCATGAGGCGAGCAACGGCGACGTCGATGGGAAAGCGATATGCTTTTCCGGTGAAGGTTTTTGCTGACAGGTCATTGAGTACATCGTCAAAACCTTGCGTGATCGCGGGATCATTTTTGGTTACGATTGCGGTTGTAGTTTTTATTAAGCGATCGTGAAACGTATGAAACTGAAAAGGCTCATCAAGCGCTATGGGGAACGAAATGCTGATGCGCGTCGACAAATTGGTGATATCAGTCGCAACGTCTGATGCGCTTTTGCTCTTTGCCGAAGCTTCTAATTGTTCTAAAGCCGTGAGGATACTGCTATAGCTAAGCGGCTGGACCTCTGGGTCTTTCGACGGTTGCGACGTTGGCGAGCGAGGATGCTCCTCAGCGGGTCCGCACGCTTGTGTGAACAACGCGAAGAGAGTAAGCGCCACGAAGATGCAGGTTTTATCAAGCCACAATTGCCTATGGCGAGGCGGCAGCCTTCTCATGAACAATTCCTTGGTAAATACATACGGTAATTCATTATGTGCTCACTGCGACGATTTTTCGAAAACCAAAAGCGAAATAGATAATCTGAGCGATGCGTAGCACGTCCAAAAGTCTTCGGTAATGACGCGTGCGGTATTGAGACCGCTAATATTGAGAGTAGCGTCACGCTGTGTCCGGGGTGCTTTTTTCTGAATGGTCAGAAGATGCAGTATTGTTGTCCTGGGCAACGCTGTTACGTATCGAGGTCGCTATGTCCTTATTTACCACCACTATCAGTATGTTTCTGATTATGAACGCGGTGGGCCATATCATGGGCTATCTTGACCTCGTGGCGACGATCGATGAGCGAAGGCGCCAAACCATCATCATTCGCGAGATGCTCTTCGCTTTACTCATCATGCTGTTCTTTCATTTTGTGGGCGAGTTTTTGCTGTTGGCCCTCGAGGTGAGTTCGCAAACCATCTCACTTGCGGGCGGTCTCATATTGTTTTTGATAGCGATTCGCATGATTTTTCCCCAAAGCAAAGCGCCAATACCGACGAGCGATACGGCGGAGCCATTTATTTTTCCCATCGCCACACCCATGATCGCGGGGCCGTCGATTCTAACCACCATCATGCTCTATGCGTTTCAGGACCAAGAGAGCTACAAAGTCATATCGGCCATTCTCATTGCCTGGGCAATTTCGATTACCATTTTATTTTTCGCGCAAAAGATCAAAAACATTGTCGGGCGACGTGCGCTCATCGCGCTTGAGCGACTCATGGGTCTGTTGTTGACGATGATGGCAGTTGAGATGCTCCTGCAAGGTATTCGCAGCGTCCTCACCGAGGGTGTTGCGTGAACGTACGTTGCCGTCGCCTTGTCGCTCGGTGGGACGAGGAGGAGGGAAGGTAGTTATAATGAGTGCATTATTGGCGGCCATATTTACCAAAGCATTTCAATTGTTTTTGGTTCTCGATCCGCTCGGCAATTTCGGTATTATCGCCACGCTCATCTCGAGCTTTAGCAAGGAGCGTCAACGCGCGATTCTGCTTCGTGAGTTGTGTTTTGCCCTGTTGATTCTCATGGTGATGTTTTTCCTTGGCTCCTATTTGCTCGACGGGCTCGGGGTTTCGCAGGCTGCGGTCACCATCACCGGCGGTGTGATCTTCTTCCTCTTCTCGATAAGTTTGTTGTTTCCTGGCTCAAGCGTGGTCAATTTGAAGAATCTCGCCGACGAGCCCTTCTTCGTGCCGATCGCAACGCCGCTTATTGTGGGGCCATCGTCGACTGCAACGGTGATTTTATTTTCCCACGATCACGATCTGTGGTTTGGCTCACTCATAGCGGTGGTCATCGCGTGGATATTTACGGCGATAATTATTTTTAGCGGTCCGTTTCTATTATCGAAGATTGGCAAGACGGGCATGCATGTGATGGAGCGATTAATCGGTATGGTGTGCGCGCTCATCGCCGTCAAAATGGTGCTCAAGGGCTTCAAACTTTTTGCAGCAACGCTGAATTAAAAAATGCCGCAAGCGCGGCATCTTTTTCGAAACATAACGTGACGCTTATTCGCTGACAGCGGTCACGCTTGCGAAGACGCGTTCGCTTTGACCACGATGAAACTTCACCACGCCGTCAACCAAGGAGAACAACGTGTGATCGCGACCAACGCCTACATTTTCGCCAGCCTTAATTTTGGTGCCGCGTTGACGTACCAAGATATTGCCAGCCAAGACGTGTTGACCGTCAGAGCGCTTGAGACCTAGAAATTTTGGGTTAGAGTCACGGCCGTTACGGGTGGATCCTTGCCCTTTTTTGTGAGCCATTTTTTCTCCTCTTAGCCTTTAATACCGTTGATGGTGAGTTCGGTGAAGCGTTGGCGATGACCGATGGTCTTTTCGAAGCCCTTACGACGCTTCTTTTTGTAGACGCGAATTTTGTCGCCTTTGACACCTTCGCCTTCTTTGCCCATGTCGGAAACGGTGCATGACACGCTCGCGCCAGCAACAAACGGTTTACCGATCTTATAGGATTCGCCACCAAGCATGTGGACGTCGGTAAGCTCCACGTGATCGCCGACTTTTTTGTCAGCCATCAAATCTACGAGAACTCTTTCGCCTGCGGAAACTCTATGCTGTTTTCCACCGACGCTAATAATTGCATACGAAGCCATACTATTCTCCCGCGCTTTCATTGTGGTAACACCCAAACAGCGGCCAAAAGGGGCTTTCTGGGTGGCGGTTAAAAAAATCTTAAGAGGGGAAACCCAATCTAAGACAGCGAATAAGACCGCTCTCACCGTCTTTTGTCAATCCGGCACGGTGGCTGGTTTAAGCCAGCCTTTCAAATTTTGTCGATATTCGCGACTTGAAATACTTTTTTGTCGTCGATGCGCATGGCCGTGAGCTTGTTACCCCAAACACATCCTGAATCAAGGCAGATGTATCGCTGATATTTATAAAATCCAAGCGCCGCCCAGTGACCAAAATAAAGCACATAATCGCCATCATTTCGCATGGTGAACCAGGGCTTTAATCGCTTGGGCGCCTTGTCGAGCACGCCGTTGTATGACAAATCCATGACGTTTTCAGATTCACACATGCGTATGAGCGTAAAGTAGGCAAGCGCCAGGCGCAAACTGCGCTTCTGCTTGGCTTGTGGTTTATGGCTAACCGGCATCTTCTCATAAAAGCGTGCAAGGAATTTACTGGCCCTGTCGCTCATGAGGATGTGCTGAAGGTCACTCGCGGCTTTTACTGCTTGGGGCAGCGGTATTGCGGGTAAAATGCCTGCATGAACGAAAACAGCATTATCGATGCAATAGAGCAAAGGTTGAGCGCGCAAAAAATTGATGAGGTCGAGTTTATCACTTGCCGTCAAAAGATCCTGCAAGGTGTGTGCGCGACTGGTTTTGATGGCGTCGAGGCCTAAGGCTATCGCAAAAATTTCATGATTGCCCAATATCATCTGTATGGAGGATGTATGCGCTTTGAGGAAGCGAAGCATGGGCAGCGAATGCGGCCCACGATTGATCACGTCACCGAGCAAAATAAGTTTGTCGACCTTGTCATCAAATTTTATTTCGGCGAGCAGCTTCTGAAATGTCAGAAAACAGCCCTGCACATCGCCAACTACGTAGGTCGCCATGGGCATCTTCCTTTTTCGACAACCGTGTCTAAGAAAATCAAACCTTGTAACGCTTTCCTTAGTGGCTGCCTACACCTTGAAGCATGAAGTTTTTCGCGTTGGCAAAAAATAATATCCTACCTTTGCCCACAGAGTGCGCGAAATCTTTGCATCGACGAGAGATCACCAACTCCTCGCCGGACGCAATTCTTGCCGATTGCTAAGTTGTTGTCGGCGAAATCCCGATCGAGCACAAACCTCGACGAGCTTTTGACCTGGTGGGGGATATCATGCTGCGTACAATTCTGTGGGCATTCGTGTTTTTCTTCTTAGCAACCAGCATCGCCATTCAACCAGCGTGTCAGGGTTGGCACGAAAGACCCATCAATAAAATTACAATTCGTATGCGGCAGTAAAGAACTGGCGGAGCGACCGGGATTCGAACCCGGGATAGGGATTTTGTCCCTATACACGCTTAGCAGGCGTGCGCCTTCAGCCTCTCGGCCATCGCTCCGTAAAGCAGGCAACAGTTTTTTCTAAACTGTCTGTAGGGCCTTGGTGCCAAGATTATGTCTTGCCGTCAACCAGGGGGCGCGGCAAAAGTGATGGCAGATATCCCTTTTAAAAAAAATCGAAAGCCGTTACGTAGGTTTTCACAAATGGGGGATACATGCCCAAGCGAAAAGATCTTAAGTCCATTTGCGTCCTTGGTTCAGGGCCTGTGGTGATCGGCCAGGCTGCAGAATTTGATTATTCAGGCACGCAGGCGATAAAGGCTCTCAAAGAAGACGGCTATCGCATCATCCTCATCAATTCGAATCCAGCATCGATCATGACGCAAAGTCGCCTCGCCCACCAGACCTATATCGAGCCACTCACGACGGAATATGTGCAGAAGATCCTCGAGATCGAGCGGCCTTGTGCCATTTTGCCGACGGTGGGAGGGCAGACAGCGCTCAATTTGGCCATGGCACTCAGTAATAACGGCTCGCTCGATCGCTTGTCGATCGAGTTGATCGGAGCGGACGTCGAGGCGATTGAAAAAGCGGAGAATCGCGAGTTATTTAAGCAAGTGATGACCGAAGCTGGTTTGCCGACGCTGCGATCGAAAACATGCGAGTCGTTACAAGAAGCAGAACGTGCGCTTGCTGAATTCGGCTTACCCATGGTCATTAGGCCAAGCTTCACGCTTGGCGGCAGCGGCGGTGGTATCGCGACAACGAAAGAAGATTTTCTCAATCTAGTCAGCTGGGGCTTGAGCCTAAGTCCAACGCATCAAGTGCTCGTAGAAGAAAGTGTCATTGGCCACAAAGAATATGAATTCGAAGTGATTCGCGACGAAGCGGACAACGCGGTGGTGGTATGCTCCATCGAGAACTTTGATCCCATGGGCGTGCATACCGGTGATTCGATCACGGTCGCGCCACAGCAAACACTTACCGACGTCGAGTATCAGAGTCTGCGCTCAGCAAGCATTAGAGTTTTGCGTGCCATCGGCGTGAAAACGGGCGGCAGTAACGTGCAGTTCTCGGTGAATCCAGAGACCGGCGCCTATCACGTCATCGAAATGAATCCGCGTGTCTCGCGCAGTTCGGCACTTGCATCGAAAGCCACTGGCTACCCCATCGCCAAAGTTGCCGCCAAACTCGCCGTTGGCTATTTGCTCGACGAAATTATGAACGACATCACCCAAAAGACGACCGCAGCATTTGAGCCTGCCCTCGATTATGTCGTTGTAAAAATTCCGAAATTCGCGTTTGAAAAATTCTCCGCTGAAGAGCCCACGCTCACGACACAGATGCGATCGGTGGGCGAAGTCATGGCGATTGGCCGCACTTTTAAAGAAAGCCTCCATAAGGCGATGGCGTCGCTCGAAGAGCACGTCACAGGCTTTGATGCCGCAGTGATCAAGAGCGATCTGCAACGCCATGATCCGATGACGGACTATTTGCAAAAGCCGACACCGAAGCGTCTGTGGCGCATCGCCGAAGCGTTTCGCCGGGGTCTTACGGTCGACGACGTCGCCATAATATCGCACATCGATCGCTGGTTTTTGGCGCAGATCAAAGACTTGGTCGACATGGAGCAGAGCTTGTCGGAGCAATGTCTCGCAAAACTCTCCGCTGCGGATTTTTGCAAACTCAAACAGGCAGGCTTTCTCGACGCGCGCATCGGTCGCTTGCTCGGTGAGCCTGAGGAAAAGGTTCGCGCTGCGCGTAAACGCGTGCATATCACGCCTGTGTACAAACGCATCGATACGTGTGCTGCTGAATTTGTCGCATACACACCGTATTTATATTCGAGTTACGAAGAGCCACTTCGCTTCATCGACGACGAAAAAAGCCACGAGCAACGTGGGTGCGAAGCCTTACCAACTGACCGCAAAAAGGTCGTCGTGCTTGGTTCGGGCCCGATCAGAATCGGGCAGGGCATAGAGTTTGATTGTTGCGCCACCGAATGCGTGCCGGCGATTCAAGGCCTTGGCTTTGAAACCATCATGATCAATTGCAATCCAGAAACGGTAAGCACGGATTTTGATACGTCAGACCGGTTATACTTTGAGCCGCTCACGTTTGAGCATGTCATGAACGTGATCGAACTTGAACAACCCGTCGGTGTCATTGTGCAAATGGGCGGGCAAACGCCGCTCGGTCTTGCGCGCGCGTTACATGATGCAGGTGTCACCATTCTTGGCACGAGCCCTGATAGCATCGATCGCGCAGAAGACCGCACACGCTCGAAAGCGCTGTTCGATAAAATTGGATTACGTCAGCCGCCGTCGCTATCGGCAACAACCGCGGCCGATGGCGAGCGTGCGGCAAAGCTGCTCGGATTTCCCTTGATGGTGCGGCCGAGTTATGTTCTCGGGGGGCGGGCCATGGAGCGCGTGTATACCGAGCAAGAATTGAATGCATCGCTTGAGCGCGCATGGAAGGCTGCGCCATCTCGCACGGTGCTCATCGATCGTTTCCTTGATGGCGCGATCGAACTTGATGTCGATGCGCTTTCGGATGGCGAGCACATTTATCTTGCGGGCATATTGCAGCATATCGAGGAAGCGGGCATTCATTCCGGTGATTCAGCGTGTGTCTTGCCGCCCTTTGATATTGGGCCTGCGGTGTTGCTCGAGGTCGTACAAAAAACACGAGAGCTTTGTTGTGAGCTTGACGTTGTAGGTCTCCTCAATATTCAGTTCGCGGTGAAAGATGGTGCGGTGTTCGTGATCGAAGCGAATCCGCGCGCATCGCGAACCATACCTTTCATCAGCAAGTTTACGAACATTCCGCTTGCCGAACTTGCGGCGCAAGCAATGTGCGGACAGAAGCTGCCGCATAGTCTGCGCGACAAAACCTATATGGATTTCTTGCCGAAGGAAATGTTTGCAATCAAAACGCCGGTCATGCCGTTTCTTAAATTTCCCAAAGTCGATCCACTGCTCGGACCAGAGATGCGCTCGACCGGTGAAGTCATGGCGACGTCGACGAGCTTTGAATGGGCCTTTCTAAAGGGCCAAATCGCGTCGGGTACGAGTTTGCCAACTAAGGGCACTTTGTTTGTGTCGGTTGCCGATCGTGACAAAGAGGCCATTTTCTCTGCTGTGCGAGCGATGGCAGATTTGGGATTTGCTGTCGTTGCGACTTCTGGCACGCATTGGTTCCTTAAAGCCAACGGCGTCAATTCCGAGCGCGTCAATAAAGTGCGCGAGGGCAGTCCCCACGTTTTGGATCTGATCAACAATAAGAAGATCGCCATCATGTTTAATACCGTGTTCGGCTCGACAAGCGTGCATGATAGCCATCTCTTTCGTAAGAGCGCGTTGCTCAAAAATATCCCGTATTTTACGTCGGTATCAGCCGCGCGGGCATTGGCCAGAGCCTTAACCAAGACGCGCGATGACCGCGCTTTGTCGGTCATTTCTTTGCAAGACATTCATCGCGCAAGGAGTTTTTAAGTACATGGAGCCACTCAATTTCTCGCCGTATTTGCGGCTTATTCAGAAGACGGGTGCAACGAAACACCCTTATGGCTTTTCGGCAACCGACCTTTTGCTTAAGCGCATCGATGTCACGAACACGACGGAGGTGCTCGATTTGGGATGTGGTGCGGGTCATACGACCGCGTATGTCGCAAAAAACTATGACTGCACAATCACCGGCGCAGATATTTCCGCTGACGCCATTGAACGCGCAAACGCCCTTCATAAAAATGAACCGTTCTTTGAACGCATGAGTTTTGTACAGGCTGATGCGTTACATTTGCCCTTCGACGATGGAAAATTCGATGTCGTGTTATGCGAATCGGTCTTGTTTTTTGTGCATGACAAAGCGGCAGCGCTAAAAGAGATGGCGCGTGTCCTAAAGCCGGGTGGCCACCTTGCGCTCAACGAAGTGATCGTCTCAACCGGACCAGAACAGCGAAAGATCCAGGACTATTTCTTGCGCCCTGAATTCGGCGGCTTCTTGGTGAATGCCGACGGCATGCGTGAAGGCTTCGATATGGCAACGTGGTTGATCGTTATGGAAGATGAAAAGCCCTTCGATGTAAAGCAACAGCTGATAGCCGAGTTCAAAAATCTTATCAGCTTTAAGACACTGTTGCCGCTGTTTGAACTTGCGCATCAAGCGGTGGTCAGCAAGGAAATGCGCGACGATTTAGTGCGCGTGGCGAAATTTGTCGCCGATTTGCCAAAAGGCACCATTGAGAAATTGAATTCCTATTTGCTCTTGGCACAAAAAAAGCCGCTCGGCTGAGTGGCTTTTTTTGATGAATTGTTTGATTACTGCTCAGTTAATGCGTTTAGTTCATTGCAAATTGCCGTCGCAACTTCAGGGCTAATGTCTTCGGTGGCGTTGCCTACGGTGCATGAGCTTTCAAGTGTTGCTTCCGAGCAGGTCGCGAGGAAGGCTTCGCTCGGCGAGCAATCGCTTGCGCTGCCGTCTTCGCACGTGAGGCGACCAAACGTGCACGTCAGACCGGACAAACCAGCATCTTCGATGATGGTATCGAGTGCTTCGCTCAAAGAACTGAGGATGAGATCGCAGGTCATTGTTCCATCCATGACGGTAGTCTTGCAACCAGTTAGTTCGCACGTCTGTGTCGTGCAGGGATTTTCGTCCGTCGTACATGTTTCATCATCTTCCGCAGTGACGGTACAACTGCCATTGCTGCAACTATTGACGGTACACGCAATGCCGTCGTCGCAGGAGCATGTGCCGAGCGTTGCGCCAAGGCAGAAGCCGCCAAGACAAGGAGTGTCATCGAAGCAAGGAGTCGGCCCAATTCCAGTGCAAGTGCCTGGCACTGCTCCGACACAATTGCCACCATTGGTGCATTCCATGTCTGACGCGCACGTATTGCCAACAGGCGTACCGGTGCAAGCACCAGCTGAGCACGCGTCGCTGCCGGTGCAGTCATTGTCGTCGGTGCAAACGCAAAGGTTGTTGTCGCATACGCCGCTTTCGCAGTCTTCATTTACCGTACACGTTTGCGGGCTATTGGTGCCATCGGAACATTCTCCATTACCATTGCACGTTTCGCCGGTGGTACAATCGTTGCCGTCAGAACAGCCGCACGCGCCGCCAATGCATGGTTGGCCACCTTCGCAATCATCAGCGGTTTCACATCCTCCAAGCGGTTCTGCTTCGCAAACGCCGAGATTGCACAGGCCTATGCCAGTGCAAAGATTGCCGTCGTCGCAAAAAACGCCGTCGAGAATATCAATGTCGCATTCACCGTCTTCGCATGCGAAGCTATGGCAGGGGTTGCCGTCAAAGCAGCCGCCATCAGGTGTCGGCAGTGTTGCACGATCGGCGCCTTCACAAACAAAGGCTGGTGGGTTGCCGTTGCGGAGTCTACTTTCTACGCAGCGACCAATAAAGCAGGCCTCAGTCGGCCGAGGGCAAGTGCCATCGGGATTTCTGTCAACCGCGCAATTGTCGTCGGGCGTGCATGAGCCAAAGCTATCACTGGCAGGCTTGAGCATCGAGTTGCACTTAAAATTATCATCGCCCGCATCCGAACTGACAGATTCGCATGAGTTCATGGTGCATTCATTGCCAATTATCGTGTTGCAATTGACCGTGCTTCCTGAGCAAACGCCTAGTTCCGTACAGGTGTCGTTTAGCGTACAACCATTGCCGTCATTGCATGAATTGCCGTTACATGTGGTATCCGCGCAGTCAATTTTGCCATTACCATCGTTGTCGATGCCGTCATTGCAAATGGTTTCGGGTAGATGACGAGGATCATGGTCCGGATTGCCCGTGTCAGCGTGTTCTTCTGCGCCTTGGCTGCCACCACCACCACCGCCAACTGGTGGTATCACGGCTGGACGTGCAGGAACTGTTCCTGGTGGGCTAAGAGGTGCTTGTTCGGTTGGTTTGAGCGCTGGATTCGCCTTGTCACCGGCGTGCGATGCACTATCTACCGAGTTCGTGTTATCGACGACCAATTCGTCTTGGGATTCAGGTCCGCAGCCATTTATATACATTAAACTACAACATGACATTAACGCCAATAATAGACGCAGTCCAAGCCGCATTGAGTTCTCCTTTTGTTGGTATCTTTGCCGATGAGCAAAGCGATAAAGTTCAACAAAAAAAGTACACTGGAATAGGTGCGGAAAGCGAAAAAATTAATGCTACAACGTGCGCAATGACCAAAAAAGCAGGTCATGCGACCTGCCACTGCATGATACAAGTCTCGTCTAGTGAATGCCGACGCGCTTGCGCACCTGCAGCATTTTTTCTGCAGCGAGGCCGGATGCGCGGTCCGCGCCCTTCTGCGCGACAGTCATGAGATAGGCCTGGTCCGACGAGAAACGTTGAAAACGCTCTTGAATCGGACGAATGGTTTCCCACACCGCTTCAAAGACAGCTTTCTTGATTGTGCCATAGCCTTGATTGGTGAAGCGCGCACCTGTATCCTCGAGGGTGGTCTTCGTGAGCGCGCAGTAAATGTTATAAAGATTCTTGATGCCGGGTGACGCGTGTTCGTAGCGCGTTTCCTGCCCCGAGTCAGTCACCGACGACATTATCGCCTTTTTGATTTGCGCTTCAGTATGCAAAAGCCCGATGGCATGGCCAGCCTTCTTTTCACCAACGCTCTTGCTCATCTTTTGTGTAGGATCATCCAAACCCATCACGCGGGCACCCATGCGCGGCATAGTGATTTTGGGGATCTTAAACGTTTCACCAAAAATGCCATTAAAGCGACGTGCGATTTCGCAGGTGAGTTCAAGATGCTGCTTTTGATCTTCGCCAACTGGCACTAAATCTGTATCGTAAATCAAAATATCCGAGGCCATTAAGACAGGGTAGTCGAGTAATCCGCAACTCGTGCTCTCGAGGCCTTTGGCTTTAGATTTGTATTGCGTCATGCGTTCAAGCCAACCGATAGGCGTTACGCAATTGAGAATCCAAGTGAGTTCAGAAAGCTCGCGCACGTGTGATTGTATGTAGATCGTCGACACATCAGGGTTGATGCCACATGCAAGATAAAGTCCAAGAAATTCGTTGGTTTTGTTGTAACGCTCTTTTGGCGACATGTTTTCAGGAATAGTGAGCGTATGCAAGTCGACAACACAAAAAAGATTGTCATGCTCGGCTTGGTGTTCCACCCACTGCGTGATCGCGCCTAGATAATTGCCGAGCGTCAATATGCCGGTAGGTTGAATTCCCGATAGTACCCGTGCTTTGTTTTCCGTCATCGTCATCGTCATCGTCATCTCGTGCTCCCCGCGCTCACCTTAGAAGAATATATTTTTTCGGCGCAAAAGCCCATGGTCAATCATTTCTTGAATGGTTCGTTTAGTTTTTTGAACCATCGCCGCTATTTCATCATCATCCTCAGTGCCGTCGCCACAGAACACCAAAGGCTCACCGATGTAAATGCGATATTTTACCGGCAAGGGAAAGGGTATTATCTGCGGAAAAACCAGTGGCAAAGCCGGCATGCCCAGTTTTTTTGCAAGCGGCGCAAGATTTGCAATGGCGGGCGCTTGCTCTTCAGCACCGATGAGCGCAACCGGCACAATAGGCGCTTTCGCCGCGAGCGCAAGTCTCATGAAGCCTGAACCAAACGTGGTGAGTTGATAACGCTCCGAAAACAATTTAGCGATACCGGCGACACCTTCAGGAAAAACGATGACGCCTTGTTCTTGCTCGAGAAGCTTCAAACAGGTGGAAGGGTTGCCAACAACCTGACCGACACGCGAGAGCAGCGTCGAGAAAAATGGAATTTCCGATGTCCAGCGCTCTACCATTCCGCGCAAAAATCGCGGCTTTCGAGCTTCAAGAATGAACGATGTAATGATCATAGCGCCGTCAAACGGCAGCTGCCCTGAGTGATTGGCGATTACCATCATACGCCCTTGAGGAATGTGCTCCGCGCCAAACGTCTCGCAGCGAAAATAATGCCTATAGAGCCACACCATGAATGGTGCGATCGATACGAGCGTATCAGCATCGAAACCAAATTCGTCGACACCAAATTCATTGGTCTGCTGCTGCGCTATTTGATCGATGCGCGTCTTAGTGTCGTCGTCGATGAATTTTCTGAAGTAATGCTCAATCGCATCAAAGAATTCTTTTGCCATTGGATGCTCCTCGCGGATCGAACCGATGAGATTTTGTGGATCAAGCATTTTTCTGTCGCAACCTTGCAATCATCCATTTGCGCTTTATGTGAAAAAAATCTTTTGGCAAAGAATGGTAAGTACAATTCCTGGTAATCTGTTTGTCGTATTCTAGAAAAGCAAGAACAACGTTTATAGGTGCTAGTTTGTCGCGAAGCCGTCGTATATCTTGGCTCAATTATCCTCATCTCGTCATCGCGGAAGCAAATGGAGGAGCGAGATTGTTCCTGGACGATGAGGATTTTAGTAGCTACCTTGCGGCACTTCGCCAAATGGCGCGCGATCGCTTGTTGAAGGTGTTTGCGTATTGTTTGCTCGAGCATGAGTTGCGGCTTGTGGTCTTGCCGAATCGCTTGATGTTATCGCGCATCATGCAGCGTTTGCACAAGCGTCACACCATGCACATGAACAAAAAGCTCGATCGGATGGGCCATCTTTTTCGTGGCCGCTTTCGATCGATTGTATTCAGCGAGCGTGATCTGCTCGACGTGGTGCGGAGTGTGCATCTTTGGCCCGTGCGTGAGGGCTTGCTACGTAGGCCTGAGCATTACACGTATAGCTCACATAGCGCCTACCTTGGCGTGAAGCATGAGGCATCGGATTTTATCTCAACCCACGAGGTGCTTAGCCAATTTTCCGGCGATCAAGAAGCAAGGCGCCGTGCCTTTGGCCGATTTGTCGAGATGCTTGCGCTCGAGAGCGACGACTTTGGCATCGATGAAGTGGTGCCCGGCATCGGTGCACGAATTGGTAAGCTTTCTGAACTGCTCGACAAAGTGCGTGAGGCGCCGTTGTCGCGGGCGAAATCGTCGGTAAAAACCCTTGCAGAACGGGCGGGGCTCCTGCTCAATATTTCCATCGACCAACTCATGAGTCCTTCACGACGGCAAGATCTCGTGATGGGCAGGCGGCTTTTGGCAACAGCGGCCGTCATTGGCGCTGAACGCAGCGTCACCGAAGTTGCGGCATTTTTACGACGCGACAAGGCGCAGATAAGCCGCCTCGTCGCTCAGGGCATGGATTTGCTTAATTCGAACGAGGCGTTTTCAACAATGTATGAAGCGCTCAAGGCCAAAGGCGCGTGCGGTCATCACGCTAATTAGGTACAGGCTCTGTCAGTGCTTGGGCTGATGCCGACGCCGGCGCAACGCTCTTAATGTCTACGAGCCAAACGCCTTCAGTATTCTTAAACAGGAAAATAATCTTCGACAAGGAAAATGGCTTTTGCTGACTGAGATCTTGTCCCGTAAATGTCACGCGTGCCCGTGCTCGCGTTTCTGCTGTGTTGAGCTCAACGTGCTCAATGGTGACATGGTGTAAATCGATTTGATCGGGACCGATGCCGAGCAACGTTAGTAAATAATGCGTCAATTCCTCAGGGCCCGAGGTGGCGCTTACAAAATCCTCAAGCGCGCTTGCGTTTTTAAACTTAACGTGTTCAAAAAAACTCAAGGTGCGCAGGCGGATTTGTGCCCTTTCTCCGCCGAGCGGTAAGCCAAAGGTTGGGACGCTGCCGCCAGAAAAATGGGCATAGGTCAAATAACCGATGCAGGCAATGAGTAAAACGGCGAATATAGAAATGTAAGTGCGCATGATAAAGTCCTTGGTAGCGAAGCTTATTTTCAAGAAAAATCGAAGAATGTCTAGGCTTCAATTTTAAGGACGTAAAAGAGATTTACATGTTACGGCGAAGACAACAGCTCAACCTTATCGACGATAAACCGCGCAAACGTGCTGCATTTCGCGCGGCATTAATTATTATCATGTTGCTCCTGATAGTGCTCGTGATGAGTGGTGTTGTCGTGTTTTCGTGCGTACACGGGACAAAGATCTCATGAGCCTTGAGCGCAAACTTAAAGAGCTTGTGCCTGAACACGACGTCTTAGTTACCAAGGCTGATACCGCCTATGCTCGCCTTGATCAAGCAACAAACGTGGCTGAGAGCTGGCCACTGATGGTGGTACGCGTCAATACGGTCGAAGAATTGATCGACGTTGTTCAGTGCTGCATTAAGGAGCGCACGCCGCTTGTGGTGCGTGGTGCGGGTACCGGCAAGTCAGGTGGTGCTGTTGCAGATGCGAAGACCGTTGTGATCGATGTTGCGCGTTTGCAGCGCATCATGCTTATTGACGACGACAATCTGCTCGCTGAAGTTGAGCCCGGTGTGGTGCTCGCCGATTTGCAAGAAGCCGTCATGAAACGCGGGCTCTTTTATCCGCCCGACCCAGCGTCCCGTGCGACATGTACGCTTGGCGGTAACGTTGCAGAAAACGCGGCCGGTCCATCGACACTCAAATACGGCACTACACGAGAATATCTGCTCGGTGGCCAGGCAATTCTCGGCACGGGCGAGGTGATTGATTTTGGCAAGCGCTGCCCAAAGGGTGTGACTGGCTTTGATATCGCGTCACTTCTTTGTGGTAGCGAGGGGACGCTTGCAGTTTTTACCAAATTGGTTTTGCGCCTAATACCGTTGCCAAAGAGCTATGACACGGCGATGATCTATTTCTCCGACGAGGCTAGCTGTCTTGCTGCAGTAAGCGCAATTCTTCGGCAGGGGCATTTGCCAAAGACGCTCGAATACATTGACGACATGTGCCTGCGCGCGCTCCGTGCGCTTCTTCAATTCGTGGTGCCGGCTAAGGCTGCTGCTGCGTTGATCATCGAGTGTGATGCAAGTTTCGAAGGTGGCGCTGAAAAGCAACGCGTCGCGATATGCGAAATGCTCGTTCAACACGGCATGATTCACGTCGATGTTGCCGAAGATGACAGGGCGCGGTGTGATTTGTGGGCTCGTCGTGCCCGTATGAGTGAGGCGTGTACACACTTTCGTGGTTTCAAGTTGTCAGAAGATATCGCGGTGCCCCTTGGTGCGATCGCTGAGTTTGGTCGCACGGTGAAAACGTTGTCCCCTGATCCTGCGGTTAGTGTCGGGATATTTGGTCACGCTGGCGATGGAAACCTTCACGTGCAGATCATGTTTGCCGACGAGCGGTATTTGTTGCTTGCGCAGCAAGTGCGCCACGAAATTCTTTTGCTTGTGCTGTCGTTGCGGGGAACGCTCACAGCAGAGCATGGCATCGGTCTGCAGAAGAAGGGCTACCTGCATTTAGAGCAGGCGCCCGCCCTGATCGACTTACAAAAGCGTATCAAAGTTGCATTCGACCCTCACTACCTATTGAATCCTGGCAAGATTTTTGATCGGTGATAAGGATTTAACGTCGACCAAAAATCGGTTGGTATAATGAAAATTGTACGGTGCTTGATTTAGGAATTAAAAATGGCTGAACCAATGGCGAAAATACACCGGCTTTTTGTGCCGTGGCAACGTGTGAAGGATTTCTTTAGTGGCATTGCACGGCCACGGTCGGCCGACGCATCGCCACTGAAGCGAGAGTTGGGGGCATTGATCGTGCTCGCGGTGTCGCTCATCGTCATCCTTTCACTGTTTAGCTTCGATGAGGCCGATGCAGGCAAAGCGCTCGGCGGCGACTTTATCAACTGGCTCGGGCCCGTGGGCGCGTGGGTAGCGCGCAAATTTTTTGTTGGCTTAGGCATCGGTGCCTTCGTGGTACCGATTGCTGGGTTTGTTGCATCATACTATCTTTTCGTCGCGCACAGGCCTGATTGGTGGGTTATGCGAACCGGCGGTGTGGTGCTCATCGTCTTGGCTGTGTTGCCCATGTTGTCGTTTATTAGCCATCGCTTGATCAAGGGTAGCTACCTTCTTGGCGGCGCACTTGGCCACACGCTTGAATCCGGTTTGCTGCTCGTCGTGGGTAAGGGTGGCTTCTTCATTGTTACCATGACGACAGTGCTGTGTGGTATCGTGCTTTGGCGCAATCAGCCATTCATGCATCGTCTCGCGTTGAAGTTTGCACCGTTCAAGAAAAAAACGGGTGCTAACGATAGTGCGCGTGCACCGGCCATCGCCGTGCTCAAACCCGTCGTCGAAGAGCCTGTCATTCCTATTGCTGCACCTATCGCCGATCTGAAGGTGCTGACGCCCGTGCTTATGAGTGATGGGCCGCGTGCAGTCAACGAGCACAATGTTCACGTCGACCCTGCCGACATTCAGATCGTGGAGCGCGATTTAGAAGCAAGCCTTTCAGCGGTGAAGAAGGCCGAGCGTGAAAGCGTCAAGAAAGAATATTCATTTTCGCTGCCACCGCTTAATCTACTCGATTATGATGCCCCGGTTGAGGTTGCTCTCGATGCACAGCAGCTTAAAAAAGAAGCAGACAAATTGCACCGCGCATTTTTGCAGTTTGGCATCGAAGGAAAAATCCGCGAGATTCGTCCAGGGCCGGTGGTCACTAACTATGAATTTGTGCCAGCGCCTGGCATCAAACTTTCGCGCATAGCAGCACTCTCCGACGATATCGCCATGGCGATGTCGGCGGTGCAGGTGCGTATTGTGACGCCCATCCCCGGTAAAGGCGCGGTTGGTATTGAAGTGCCCAATGAAAAGCGCGAGACGGTTTTCCTTAAGGAGATTGTCGCTGACCAGCGCTATCGTCAAGTGAGCCACAAACTTTGCATGGCTATCGGCAAGGATGTCGAAGGCGCGCCCTATTTCATGAATCTCGCCGACATGCCGCATATTTTGATCGCGGGCACCACGGGCTCAGGCAAATCAGTTAGCGTGAACGCCATGATCTGCTCGATCCTCTATCGTGCGACGCCACAAGATGTGCGCTTCATGATGATCGATCCGAAAATGCTCGAACTTTCGATCTATAACGGAATTCCGCATTTGCTGTTGCCGCCCATCATCGATCCGAAGAAGGCGGCCAATGCGCTCAAATGGGCCGTCAAAGAGATGGACCAACGCTACGCCTTGATGAAAGAAGCGATGGTGCGCGATATCACGGCGTATAACGAAAAACTCAAGGTGATTGATCCGACGAGCCTCAAAGAAGTCGCTTATCGTAAACATGAGCACTTGCCGTTTATTGTCATTGTTGTCGACGAATATGCAGACTTGTTGGCGGTTGCGGGTAAGGAAGTTGAAGGTCTCATCATGCGCCTTGCGCAAAAGGCCCGAGCTGCGGGCATTCATGTGATGTTGGCGACGCAGCGCCCGAGCGTTGACGTTATCACTGGTGTCATCAAGGCCAACTTCCCCGTACGCATGGGTTTTCGTTTGGCGTCGTCGCATGATTCTAAAACCATCGTCAATAAGACCGGTGCTGAAAAACTACTTGGTCGTGGCGACGTGCTCATTATGCCGCCAGGCACAAGCGATCTATATCGTGTGCATGGTGCGTTCATCTCCGAAAAGGAACTTTCGCGCGTTGTCGAATTCCTCGCGGCGCAGAAGGCTCCCGATTACCGCGATGAAATAGCAGATTTTGCCGACGACGAAGGAGGTTTCAGTCCTGAGGATGGTGTTGATAAGGGTGATGTAGACGAGAAGTTTTATGAGGCGCTTGCGATCGTTCGTGAGCATCAAAAATGCTCGACAAGTTTTATTCAACGTCACTTGAGCATTGGTTATAACCGCGCGGCGCGCATCGTTGAACATATGGAAAAGAAGGGTCTAGTTGGCCCTGTGCTCAACGCGCGCGGCGAGCGAGAACTCTTTCTCGACGGTGGGGCACGATAGCTTAGGTGCCACACCACACGTCGTCCGGAATGACGAAGGCTTAGTAAACCGGCACGTTTGGGTCGATTTTCTTCGACCATGCGTCAATGCCGCCGGCGAGATTGTAGACCTTGGTGAAGCCACGAAGACGAAATGATTCCGCCGTGCGTCGGCTGCGTCCGCCGTGATGACAATGGAAAACGATCGGCTGATCTTTCTTGAGTTTGGCGATATCGCCGCTGCCCATGTCTTCCAGACGCTTTGCCGATGAGATGTGTGCCTTGTCCCATTCAGTGCGCGGTCGCACGTCTACGAGCAAAACGTTTTTGCCTTGTTCTTGCCACGCTTTTAACTCGTTAACCGTTACGTCTTGCACCATGGGGGGCTCGTTAGGATTTTCAAACGCAAAGCCAGATTCCAAGCCATTCTTCAAGAAATCGAGCGCAAGGCCTTCGGCGCGTGCGGCACTGTAAGGATCGATGATGAGTTCGACGTCGTTAATTTTTACCACTAAATCGTCATCATGCTGAAAATCAAAACTTAAGCCATGCTCAAATGTCGCGCTGATGGTTAAGCGAAAGCACTCGCCTTCTTCCCGCTCAGGCATAGCATCGCGAAATGCTAAGAGTGCCTCATTGGATAATTTGATGGTGGGCGCGCGCTCAGCCTTTTTGACCTTGAGCAATGGTTGAAGCTCACCCTTGTCGAGCATGCCGAGAACGATGTCACAACCGCCAACAAATTCACCGTCGACGTAAAGCTGTGGTATGGTCGGCCACGACGAATAGACCTTGATTGCATCGCGCATTGCTGGGTCAGCGAGCACATCGACCGTTACGAAATCGGGCACCAATGACTTCAGCACTTCAACCACGCGATTCGAGAAGCCGCATTGGGGTTGGTCTTTGGTCCCTTTCATAAAGAGGACAATGGAATTATGGTTGACGAGCATATCAATCTTTTGCTTCATTTCGTTGTTCATTAACTACACCATGCCTAGGAATTTACGCTCCGCAATTACCAAGCTCAAAACTTTTTGGCAACGCGGCAGTCTGAGACTGGCTTCTGCGCGCTCCTAGTTCTTTTGCCAATCAAATCCAAATGAAAATCCGCGATCAATATAAAGATGAAATGCAAACGTAAATGAAAATTCATCGCCATCCGCGAAAAGTTCTTGTGGTGGATAGAGAAACGGCGCGGCCGCGCGAAAGGCGCGCTCAGCTTCGTCATCGAGATACGCGACGCCACTTTGATCGGTGACCTTAAGCTCGCGCAAGCTGCCGCTTCGATCGATGGTTACGTGCAATACCGTGATGCGATCTTTTTTCCCAAGCAAAACACCTTGCGGGTCGAAGCGCGCGATTTGCGCCTGTGGCGACCAAACCTGGCCGATTCGCGATTTAATACGATTAAAAAATGGTGCATGACGCCATTGCCACGCATTGAGTTCAGTCTCGTCGCTATCTTTGAGGTCGGGAATGAACTCACTCGGCCCATCGCCGGCTGCTTGCTCGGTAAATTCGGGGCGCAAAGCCAACGGATCATTTTTAGTGGCGTGGCGCTTCGCTTTTATGCCTATGAGCGCATGCTCGGGCAGTGCTTGTGGCTTTTGTGGCGAGGCTGGTTTGCTGTCATCAGGAGCGGTGGCGTGAGGTTTTGGTGCAGCCGCTTTGCGAGGCTTTCGCTGCTTTTCCTCCTTGGCGCTCGCGTCATGCTCGGCGAGAAAATCAGCATTTTGGGGACGCTCCGTCTTAAACGTAGGCGTGATTTGAATGATGGTTTTCTTGTCGACCTTGGGGGCATCCTTTGCTTGTGCAACAGGCTTTTTATGCAGCCACATGCGCAGTGCCTCAGCGCGGGTAATCGATGGATCATCGTTTAAGATGATCGGCAAAATAGCGACAAGACCAAGGTGAATCACCAAAGAAAGCAGCAGCGTCCAAAAACCGATGTGGTTTTTCTTTAACCAAAGTCGACGGATTAGGCCGGGCGCTTTTGACACCGGCTGTTCCTGGTCTGGTATGACGCTATCGTGATTTCTGCGAAGCTTGCGCACAAATAAGGTGTCCTAGTCTTGGATGGTGATCCTAGAGTTTATTTTAACATTTAATAGGGTGGCTCCCATGGGATTTTTCCTCGAGCGCGCGGCGAAAATGTAGCCAGGTGCTGGTCTTTAAGTCGGCAAATTAGTGGGATTATGTTTAAGCTATTTTCACGGTTGCTCTAAAACTCGCGCGTTTTGATAATTTTTGTATATATAATCACGACGAAAAAAAAGGTGAGTGTATGTCAAAAACTTGGGTCACGTGGGCAAGAGTAATTTACAGTGTTCCTCTGCTTGTTACCGGTATAATATATTTGGTCCGTCCGCAAGACGCGGTGGAGAGTCTAACGAGCTTTATCCCCGGCGGTTTGAGTCTGATTTACGTCGCTGGTGCGTTATGGCTCATCTTCGGCAGCATGATCGCGCTCAACCTTAAGCCAAAATGGGGCGCATGGGGTGTCATCGTTTCGCTCGTCGCCTATCAGGTGATGGTACATATTCCAGCTTTGTACACCGGAGAATTTCTCGCCGTGGTTTGGTTTGAACTCTTGCGCGACTTAAGCCTCATGGGTGGTGCGCTCTTTTTGCTCGCCTTTTTGCACCAGTTCGACGAGGCGCAAGGCGAAAACTATGCGGGCGACGATTGGGAAATGACGGTCCACTAAATGGCTTTAATGTCTTCTGTGCGTCGACAAAATATGCCCACGCGCGATTATGCGTGGGCACGAATGCGTCGTGTTATTTTTTTGAAACCGCTGTCAGGGCCGTCAAAAAGGCTGTCGCTGAATTTCCTGATAGCGCTTCCTCAACTTGCGCTTCAAGATATTCTAAGTGATTGGGTGTCTTGTTGATGGCATTCGTCTCAAAATTCTCGACGATAACCGAAATGATATGGACGTTGATGGTGCCGTCATCAAATTCTACCGTTGCTAAACCGTCTTCATCGACGCCGATTGTTTGGCGAAAGCTCTTGCTCGTTGGACCACCGTTGTCAAAAACGACGACGCGATGATGGCCGGGAATGGTCTTCAAATAGTCGAGCACCAATGGGGTTGGCGTGAAACCATCGAGAATATGCTTGTCTTGATGCCGTGCAAAGCAATGACCACCGTCTCGGATAATCTTAATTTCATTCAGTGGATGGAGGGGGTGTCCTTCTTCCTTGAAAAGTGAAACGTTGGTGGCAAAGAAACGCAAATTTACCCTGGTTGTGAAGCTCGAGCTACCGACGATACCCTTTACGCACGATGTGCCTTCTACACAGCGCAAGGCGCTGGACGGCAATTCAATTTCAGGATCGCAAAAATAGACGGGTAGGCCATCAGAACTCGCGATGTACACAAATTTATTGTTCTTGGTGGCGCCAAATGACAGATCTCCGAATTTCCCGACGAGCTCCTTCTCAAATCGGGTTCTTCGTGTGCCCAATGAGTCAGTCGGATCGAGAAACTCTAGCAGATCTGGAAACGCTTGATTGACGGTACCTTTGAAAAGCCCAAGTGTTTCTTCGTCGACAAATTTTCTCGACATCAACAACGTTGCAGGTATCGTACCGCCAGAAACTCCCCAAAATTGATCGAAGAGCTCATGAAATTGTGCATTAGCAGCTTGAGCGAGCTTAACCGCCATGTAGAGCGACGCATAGGCGTTAACCCCACCTCCGCCAGCAACGGCAATCGTGAGACCAGGTTTCTTCTGAACCGCTTCCATAGCCATGGTACTCGATGAAAAAACACTCAGACCTATCAAGGTTGCAAGTAGCGTTATTTTAAAATTCATAAAATCTCCGTGAGTTGGGGTCGAACGGAGGTTTTACTTAACATGTATAATAGGGAATTAAAATCTTTATTTTATTTGGCTGGGGGAAAATCGTTTGTATTATACACAACTCCT
>CAZRSD010000001.1:27132-35417 GCA_964602645.1 uncultured Myxococcales bacterium | reverse complement strand
CGCTGCTCATGTTTTACCCTCCGCTTTGGCGTGGAGGTTACGCAGCGTTTCAACCTCTTCAAGAGTCAGTCGGTCGTAATTGACCTGTTGAACCAATTCAACATTTTGCTCAGGCTCATCGCGGTTTAGACGCTCTAAACGACAGCCGGTATCCAATATTTTAGAAAGCCCTTCGGGGCTGAGCTTTTTTAACAGGTGTTCATCATCCATATCGCGAAGAAGCTTCTTCAAGCCCTTCTCAGCGACCTTTTGCGCCCTTAAAGCTAAAACGATTTGCCGCCGCTTCATCGCCTTTACTTGGGCAATTTGATTATGCTGGCTCGCTTTGTCGACATAGGCATCAAAGGCCACCACGCGCTCTTGCCAGTTGTGCTTCTTTGAAATCTCAGCAAGCGTCGATGCGTTGAGCGCCAAGTCTTTGCCGAGCTTGCGCAATGAACGCCCCGCTCCCATATCGCGATAGAGGGCAAAACGCTCAAAGGCTTTGGAGGATTCGTTAGCTTGTTGGTCCCATGGATTCATGAGCACAGTATATTGGCTGAGTTATGGATTGAAGCTATTTATTTGAAGTTCGAAAAGTCACCACGCAATCCTGGAAGGATTTAACTACCGCCACAACGCTTTGACGCTATGGCGGAGTCAGGTATGGATTTAATCCAAATACCTCCTTCTTAAGTTGAAAAGCAAGAGTTTCCTGAGGTGCCGCATCTAAGGTCATTTTGTCCCCATCCTTCTCGAATTTTTTTTCTCTATGAAAGCACTCTTTCCGGACGATTTGCAATGAGTTTCAGCATTTGGTGAAGGTAGAGATTTGCTTGGAGCCGCTGCTTTTGAGGAGCGGTTGCTATCCTTTGTTGCTTCTCTTTTCAAAAATTCTTCTCGAGAAACTGATTGATTCCAATGAAGCCACCAGTTCTGCGTGTAGAGACTAGCCAATTGCGGGTTACCACGAATGATTAATACATTTTCAGCATTCTTAACTTCCGCAGCTTTTGTGAAGTTAAATGACCCCGTGATTATGGTCTGCTCGTCGATGATCATGACTTTATTGTGATAGATAGCATGTTTTACATCAATCCTTAGATCAAAACCCTGATTAGCGAAGAAGGAGCTCGACGAATACCGTTGGGACATCTGAGATTTATCGAGGATCAACTTAACCATCACCTTACGCTTTTTGGCAAGAAGGAGCGCTTCAGCAAGCTCCTTAGACGTAAAGCTGTAAGCGGAGACTAAAATCGATTTACGTGCCTCGGCTAATGCCTTGATGATGGATTTAGTCACTCCGCCATTGGGACTAAATGCTACCTCAATAGTTCCAACTGCTTTAATATTTATCGACGGAGACAACGGTTTAGATATTGCTGAATGATTAGACCCAGCGATTGAATTTTCTTTTGCGAAGGCGTTTGATGCAATTAAAATCACGATATTCATCAGCAAGAGCAACGAATACATCTTTCTATCTTTCCTCTTCGAGAAATGCTTCAATGCTTAAAACAACCCTTCGACCACGCTGGCACTCTCTTCTTCGCTGGGCCTGGCGTACCTAAAAATTTCTCTAACCGAAACGTTTCCGCTCAGTTTTTGGGCGATATGGACACCATGCTGGTCCGTTACACGCTTTAAAAAAGTATGGCGCAACATGTGAGGTGTAAGCTTGATTCGATCGGGAGTAAGGAGGGCTATCCGCTTACAGATATTGATGACGTCGGTGCGATGTAGACGATTGCCGCCGCGCGTCTTGAGCAGCGGCTCATCAGGATTCCTCGCTTCGCCCAAAAGATATCGATCTAAATAAATAGCCGCATCCTTGGGAACCGGAACTTTTTTGGAAACGCGTTGTCCCTTACGACGCACGTCGACAAGCGCATTATGGTCCTTATATTGCCCGACGTTAAGATTTACCAGTTCTGACTCGCGCAGCCCCGTGTAAAGCAGCACATAGAACACGGCGGCCTCTAAGAGCGGATTTTGGTCATTGCGCTTGCAAGCAGCCAAGCGAATGTCCACGGCCATCTTTAATTGAGCGAGTTCCTTTTTGCTCAAACCATTCCAGGCAGGCTCGTCGAGCTTGATCGATTGAACACCCGCCATCGGGTCGCCCGCAGCAAGGACTACCCTCCCCTTAAGCCAGCCAGCAAAATGATGAAGCGTGGCTGTCATTCTTGCTACGGTAGCCGGACTATAAGTGTTGAGCATTTCCGACTGGAAAGATTTCGAAAGCGCTGGCGTCCAGTACTGAACTCGATCGTTTATTCCTACGCTGTCGGCGAAATGTAAAAATAATCGTAAATCGCGTTCTTTGGCTTTTAGCGTTGAAGAGGACGAACCTTCGACCACCAGAGCCAAATAAGCTGCAGACCATCCAGACAAAGATTTGGCATCTTTGGACGATGAATTCTTATGTAGAACAGTTAATGGCGAATTTGGCATCTTTTGTCTCTGCAAACTCGAATGTATTTGAGATGAGCATGATACTACACATCATAAGGGGTGTTATGTAGTGCAGTCAAAAGGTAAGCAAAGAAAAAATCTTTTTGTGCGATTGGGTTTTGAAGGCTGTTGGTAAACCAAAACAATCAATCGAACGTATGGATCAGAAAGAAATCTCGAATCAGCGAAACTCCCACACGCATTGGATTGGAATAGTTTCAGGTACGCTTTGGACTGGTTCACCTACTTTCCCGAACACCCCATGCAAAGTCGGTTCTTAATTTTTAAGAAATCGAAGTGAATTGGTTCATTTTAGATGGATTTGGAAGACTGTTTGGGTTTGAAGTGAGAATGCTTTGCTTTTCATTTTTTGGCGGGCGCCTCTGACCAAAGGAAGAGGCGGTACGCCTAACAACGTACCGTTCCGTTCCGTTCCGTTGAGAAATTTTATATTTAACTATGCGTAATTATTGGAGATTGCTCTTTCTATCGGGGGGAACAACCCCCTCTATCGGGGGGAACAACCCCCTCTATCAGGGGGAACAACCCCCTCTATCAGGGGGAACAATCTTTCTATCGGGGGGAGCAACTTGTTAGTTTTTGAAATTTCCTGAATTACGTTTAGATGTGCTTTTTTTACCGGCCTTGGACATGGTTATTTCCTTTTTGCCTGCTTCAATAATAAAGTCCTGTGCCTGCTTGAATTGCGTTCCCAGAGCATAGCGGTCAGTTTCAACCATTTTTAAAAACGCTGGTGCGTCAGTTCCGTCCTGTAACCAACGATCAATAACTTTCAAAAACAGTCTTCTACTAAGACTTGCTCTTTCAGCTAATTCTTCTAATCTTCGCCTAGGAATTAATACGCACCCATTGGTGGCAAATTCCCTAGCCCCTTTTCTCATCTCAACTAATATTTCCATTTGATAGCTTGGTTGTGCGCCCTGATCGGCTGGTCGCCCTATTAAGGGCGGCATATCTACAATTGGAATGAGCCGTCTATCACTAACACATGATTCCGGCATGCTTAGGAGTTCATAGACATAATGAGGAAGCAACATGTTCCCCAGCACCAATTGCAACACGGCCTGTCGCCCATGTCCGCTAGGGGTATAATCAAAAGACAACATATTTCCATAGCGGCCATTTGGCTGATAGAAACGCGGAGCCGCCTGCCAAACGATAATATCTCGCAATTGTTCAGCCGCTTTTTTACTGTTACCGATACCTAATCGATTAGCCAGCTCTTGATACCCGCCGTATACCTTTAATGCTCGAGCATCTATCATTCCCTCGACAAACTGTCTTGTCACTGTTTGAATTTCCCAGCGCAGTAATCGATGAGCATTGATGGTGCTTAAGACTTTGATATTTTCAGGACGCAGAATTTTTTGAATCACATCGATATTCATAGATGGCAGTATCTTGCTGCTCTCATTAATGTCGATAAGTGCAAGCTCTTGTCCTCGACGATCAATTATCTTCCCAGCACCTTGATCAAATTTTGCTCCTTTGGTCATAGGTTTGTGGACTTGTTCGCTAACAATGTAAGTTAGCGCAGGCGGTTTCTTTTGCAGAGATTCAATTCGCTGTTTAATTCGGCTTTGCCAAACTGCTTCCGCGACACACCGATACATGAACAAGGGATGTTGCCACGGTTCTATCCTCGATCTCCTTACTGCGTCATCGCAAGAGTTATATCCGTTCAGTTGGTCAATGAGTTTCTTAATGCCGTCAATTTTACTGAGTGGCTTCAAGTAATTTATTAGCTTCTCATCGAGAAGAAATAGACCGCTTTTAGTCACTTCAAGTTCTTCTATTTCACGCAAGCGCGCAGGTACATTGAACAGCTTCTCAGCTCTTTTGAATTCAGGTTCCAGCTCTAACGACAGGATAGATTCTGAAAGCGTATTGCACGCCAAGACACAACTTCGTTTATGGCGCTCTAATACATAGCGCGCAGCCAGGGTTTCTTTATGACGCAGCTGATATTCCCGCCAAACAGAACACCACAAGCTCTTTAAGAGATGAAGATAGCCAGAGACTTCAGGGGCAATCGGTTCGAGAGTCAAGTAATCCATTTCTGGAGACCTCTCGAAGCCTTCAGGCCGCGATATGTAATCAGGATGTTCAGCGGCAAGTAACGCGAGCCTTAAATCTTCTACTTCTTTTTTGTTCAGTGGAGTCTGCTTATTTATATGAGCAACTCTGTCTTCAAAAAATAGCTCGCGTTGCTTGGTGATAAGAGGAGTTAATTTTTTTTCGTCGATAGCCCACATTGCTTCGCCATCCTGATCAAAATACTGCATTTGTCCACTGGGCAACGTGCCATCGTGATCGAGCAACGTGTTGCTCTGTGGATCGACATGTGCAAATCTTTCAGGTGACCGTTCGCAGCTAATCATTAGAAGTGCTCCCCACTCTCTGTGGTAAAATCATAATTATTTGTTGTCATTGTCACATATTTAGAATTTGAAGATGTATTTGCTTCAACACCATTTACGGCTCTTAAAATACCGCCCCATTCGTTATCTCGTTTGAGCTCTAGTGGCGGCGGGAATCCACTGTAATTGGATTTTAGTAACCTGAATAAGACGCGGTCGTTTTCAGGAGTGTCTTTCTTCTCTAAGCAGGCCATCCAACGAACACCGTCGGCAATGGCGCTTGAGCCTCTAGCAAATGATTGATCGAAATTTGTTTCGTTATCTTTGGCCTTTTGGAAGGCAGATTTATTGGTGTGGTGGGCTATTAGCACAGTGGGGTTTCCAGGGCAGTGCGTTAGCTTATGAAGAAGCGTTATCCATCTGCGCATTGGTTTTGAATCATTTTCGCTGCAGCCGTGAAACGATGATGCTGGGTCGAGAATCAAGAGTTCCACATCTTGCATCGTGTGGAGGTATTTTTCTAACTCATAAAATTCATTAGTCGGTTGACCATCTGCGTCACAGATTTCAAGGCATAGACCGTTTAAGGGAATGGGAAAGAAATTATTGTTAAAGGCGTCCTTATGTTTTGTCGACCTATCCAAATTATGACCAAAGAAAATTTTACGAGCTCTGCGCCAAAGTTGACTGAGGCTGTCCTCTGCCGACACGTAAACTACCTTAATGGGCTTTTCACTTTGAAAATGATTAAACCACTTGGTTCCTGTTGCTGCTGCAATGGCGGCCTGCAGTAAAGCCCAAGATTTACCAGAGCCTCCCGGGCTAATGAGCATGCATGGCATGCCCTTGGGCATAAATCCTTCCGATGTATTAAATGCTCCGGGTTGCCTAAAGATGAATTTTTCCGGTTCCGGTTCGGCGAATAGCCACTCGAGGGAGCCTGCGCTTTGGAATGGCACTAGGGCAGATTTTATCTGTTCCGTGCGCTCATTCATGCGCTTTTCCATTATCTCGAGTTCTGCTCTTGCGATGGATTCCTTGAGTTCTTTGTTGCTAGGCATCTGCTTCCTCGGCAATCGTTTGCAAAAATATCTTTTGTAAGTGTTCTAGTTCTAATTCGATTTTGAAGACATCGGCCAAATCCCTGACCTCGGTAAAGTTATTCAGCCGTTTCATGAATCTGAGCCATGGGAAGAGTTTTGCTTTAATGCCTGCGCTGTGAAGATGGTTTGCGCATTTGACGGCATTATCTTGGCCAATGCCGATATCGCTTAAATTGCCGTGCTTATCTTGGTCCAAGTGAAAAATGATAAGCACAAATCCATTGAACTTGTTGTCAACAAGCCAATGGGCCCACTTGGGTAAAGCTGTTGCCGATCCTGCACCGATGGGTAGAAATTTATGCTCGCGATCAAGGAGTAACTCGCAAGCCAAATAATCAGCCATGCCCTCACAGATGATGAGATTGGAAAATTCATTTATGAGATGCGGAAAACCAAATGACCTTGGTGTTTCATCTGTTTCTTGCCAACCGCCGGCATTCGGTAACAGGCGCGATTTATCTTCTTTGGCACAAGGAGAAATGCTTCTGAAAAAAAGATTTTGAGCGTGCGATGAATGGGGCGCGCGCAAGGGTACAACAATTTGATCGGCCACTTGTAAACGTTGTTCAACAAAGGCTCGATGTTGGGTATCAAAAAAACTGATTTTCGATTGCGTCAAATTGGCGAATCCGGATCCAATATAAGATCTGGGATCGATGAACCGTCGATCATGTTGAAGCCAATTACTTGCTCGATCGTTTTTAGCATTGTCGTTTCGCGACAGCTCTTGGAATATTTGTTCTATCGGCTTTACTAAAGGAGTTCTTTGAAGCTCTTTATTGTTAGAGCGTTTTATTTCTGGGTAAGGCTGGTGTGATTTTTGAGAACCAAACCTCTCCATAAATTCCGGCAAATTGAGATTGAAGGCGACTTTTGCAAATTCTTTACAACCGCCGCCTTCTCCAGTCTTAGCATCCGCCCACGTTGCTTTATTAAGCCATGCACACACGTTTTGCTTATTGCCATTGCGCCAGAAACCGTTAAATTTTACAACATCACCTTGCTGCTTAATTAATCGGTCGCTAGCGTTCTGATTGATCGCGTTTGCCATAGCTTGCGATAATTCATCTACATTCCATTTTGCAGTTCCATGAAACATTGGGTGTCCTTCATGTTTTTGCCGGAAAAAAATTCCGTTTTGGCTCATAAAATGGCGGGCTAGAGAGTTCTTGGAACACGCGTGTTCCACTATTTAAGAAGGCCTACATATCTAAAGGCTTTTAAGACAAGGTCTCTTTCTTTTTCGCTCGCTCCGACGTCGAGGAAAAACGTTTCTAGCTTTTCATTGAAACGTTCATTGGTGGGTTTTTTGTCTGGACGCTTTCTTGAAAGCTTTCTTTCGATGGCCTTTCGTATTTCGTTTGGCGCTTTGTGCTTAGTTAGCAAGTCATTAAAAATCACTCTGGTTGTAAAAATGCCGCTGTTTTGCTGCAGGCTCTCTTTGATGTCACCTGGAAGATCGGCAAGTCTCAAAAACCTGGCAACCGTCTTTTTGTCTCTTTCAAAGTGATGAGCTATCTGATCGATGCTCCAATCATGATTAAGCAAATATTGATATCCGTTGGCGATATCAACACAATACAATCCTTCTCTATTAAGATTTTCTGATAGAGCGGCACCAACTCTGTCAGCGCTTTCGAATTGTTTGATTAAGCATGGAATCTTATTTTTCATGCCGAGTTTTCTGAGCGCAGTTAGTCTTCGGTGCCCAGCGATACAAACCAGTTTATATGAATCACCATCGTCGGAAATTCTAAGCTCAGCGACGACATTTTTAAGAAGACCATATTTTTTGATCGACTCACAGAGTTTGATGAACTCAGGGCTCTCTTCATCGATTTTATGTCTTACGTTGTTCTCGAATACTATGTCGTCGGGAGAAAGGTTCACGACGGTATTAATGCTTGCCTTCAATAGATTTAGCTTTCTCTTAACTTCCGAATCTTGTTGTATTGAGGCGCTGATCTCATTCGTAACTTGGTTCATCGTCGCTGCTATGCTTTTTTGTAGACTCATTGATTGTTTTCTCCTTGATAGATGCCACTAGAGTGTTGCGGTTTGTTCGATTTCACAGCTTGAAAGAATGTCAGTCTTTACTGGAGCATTCTTTCTCCCAGTTCTTTTGCCTTTGAGGAGAGGTAAAATTTCACCCGCCAAAGTGTTGTATGCCGTCGATACATTGAGATGGCTCTTATATTTATTCAACGGCACTGACGATGCTGCTGCACCAGCAACGGCGACACTTGCTGGAATCACCGTTTTGAATAAATGGAAATTGCTTAGCTTAGCGGCTTCTTCAATCGCTTTGGCAAAGGAAATGTGAGTGGCATTTCGTTTGTCGAATTTGGTGATGAAGGCGCCTAGA
>CAZRSD010000001.1:0-27122 GCA_964602645.1 uncultured Myxococcales bacterium | reverse complement strand
CCTAGAAGCGTGAGCATGGGATTAAAATACTTGCTCACTTTTTCAGCTTCTTCGATTTGGTGAGCCAGGCCTCGACAGGAATCAGCTTCGGCAAAGAGGGGGATCAAATAGTAATGGCTTGCCACCAGTGCTGCTTTGAAGAAGAGATCGATCGACGGATGCGTATCGATCAAAACAATTTCATAGTTGTTGATCGCTTCGTGTTCTAAGAAATCCTTCAGAAAGTGAAATTGATTTACTTCACTGCTGATTTTATCTCTCAAATCATTGAGTCTTCGGGTGCAGGGGACGATATCGATATTTTCGGTTTTGGTTTTAACGATTAATTCGTCTAACTTTGCATCGTCTGCAATCACGTGGGCAATTGATTTTCTTTCAGCTTCTTCCTTGGAGACGTCGAATAGCGAGGTCAAGTTAAACTGGTAGTCCAAATCGACTACCAAAACGTTGTTGCCATTTAGTGCGTATGAAGCGGCGAGGTTGCAAACCGAAGTGGTTTTAGCAACACCTCCCTTTTGGTTGGCGACGGTAATAATCGATGTTGTCATGGTTGCCTCTTGGTTTTGTTTGACTTAACACTAAGTGTGTACTTGATTTTAACTGTAGTCAAATAAGTAACAGAAATTTTACGGCAACTTTGTTAGTGTTTTGACGACGACAACATAGTTTCTGCCGGAAAAAAATTAGTTTCTGGCGCATGACATGGCGGGTGAGTGAACCTTTGGAACACGCGTGTTCCATGTTGCTCGTTGGTAAATTTTTGTTTTGTCCTAATCAGCAGCTGAGCTTTGAATTGTTCTTCAATCGTGGCACCAACTATGCCAAACATTAAGAGTGCTTTGTGATGATCTCCAAAGGCCGCATGATGATTAATGCAGAGCACTTTGGGTTCGCATTTGTGGTTTATGTGTTCGTCCCAAAATTGACGCATGGCATGAGCCAATTCGATAGGGCCCGATGCTTGGAAGCATCTCGATGTTTCCAAGCGGTGAGCGCCCTCTTCGAATATAGCGGCCGTCGAGATGGGTTTTGCAAAGTGCATGAGCGTTATGGATAAAATTTTCGAATAGGTCTTTTCCAAGAAATCAGACACAATGCTCTCTCCACGAGATGAAGGGTTTTGACTATTCCCGTCGTTCTTTATTTGCGTCCATTTTTCTGAAGTTTGGGCTCGTGATTTGTCTCATCCATCGCCCACAAACCTAAGCCTACGGCATCGAAGATATTGTGCTGAATGCTAGGCATGACATCGACGAGTCCTTCGTAGAGGGTTTTGCGGCTCCATTCGCCGAGTGTCTCGAGAACGAAGGCTTTGGTCTGTTCTTTGTTTTGGCGCTTTTTCCAAACATGAGGATAGGGCCTTAATAATGTCTTTGCGGAAAACCGTTCCTCGATGCGCGTGCAGAGAATGGCAAGCATGATGATGGATTTAGAATTGACGCGAACGCCTTGGCGAGTGAAACAGGCGAGGGGATGTTCAATACAGAGAATTTTAGGATCGTAGCTAAATCCGATTTCCTTTTCCCAGACACGTCTGATTTTGTCGGCGATTTCGATAGTCGAAGCGTGATTTTCCATTCCAGCAGCGAAAGGACGAATAACGCCGCACGTTTTCAGTCGCAAGGTTTTGTCGTCGAATATCGCGTAGCCAGTGCCGTTTTCATGGCTGTAGCCAGGATCAATGGTCAGAATATCTCTGTATAGGAAAGCGTTATCTCGCTTGGTCATAGGGACCCCAAGTATGTTGAATAAATTCTTTACCGCTGCGCGTGATCTTGCTCGTACAAATGAGATGCAATTTTTGTCCTCGTAGAGGATTGGCAGGGCCGATTGAGTCGTTGCAGACCGCGGCGGTTATTTTATCATTGATCTCTTTCATTTGACGCCTGGGACAAAATCCCATGGCAGCTCCAATGAATGATTTGATTCGGGGTAGGGCAGAGGGCAAAGCGAAAGACTGTACCCAATTGCGTTGTTCACCTGGCTTGATGTTTGCGTTATTGCTTTCGTTGACCGAACTCTCGACGATGAAGAGTTTTCCTCCTCCCAGCCTGCGTTCGTACAGAAAGACAGACTCAATGGTGACGACGTAATTGCCTTCCTCAAAATATCGACGCAAAGATGCGCCTTCGGCAGCGACATGCTCGATGCCGTCAAAAATGCTCATGTGATTTCCCCCAGTTTATTTTTCTTTCTTCACCGTTGAGCGTGACTGATTAGAAGCCTCTCACCACTTGTCCAGCTGCGGCTGTCAGGGTTTGAAGGGTGTCACATCCTTCGGGTGTTTTTACGCTGCTTAAAATCGCGGTATCGCTTTTGTAAGCGTTGCTCTTCAAATGCTCGGATAGATAATTGGCGATCAGCCCGACGTGCTGCCCGTAGCCCGCCAACCGATAATGGCTCAACTCCTTTTCTGTTTGAATTTTGGTTAATACTGGTTTCAATAATTCTGAGAGCTCGATGGTACGCTCGTACGCAGCTTCATTTTTCGTGGGCATACAATCTATGTAGAGATGAAATGACTTGTCCTTAACATCATGATCAATCTGCTTCATAAGGGCCTCCTCTAATTTATTTTTCTTCGTGAATGTTGTTCTTGCCTCGCCGCTACACCGATCAAAGAAATGACATCGACCATATTTAAAGCAGGCGGCGCTATTTCTAGGTTGTTTGATAGAAGGAGGGCCATCTTTTACGATGGCGAGAATCTTATTTCCGGTATCGGCGATATTGAGAAAATTTTCTTCTGCTTCACTTTTTGAAAGCTCGGTATCGACGCTCATGGCTTTCGGCGAAGAAGATGTTCGATAATAAACCCATCTCAGTTTCACCAACTCAGCTGCTCTTTCTGTAAATGCCCACTGCGCGTAGATGTTCGCTTGCGTATTTTTCTTGAGTTCATGAATAGCGAGAGCATACCTGAGATTTGAAGCAGTTTTGTGGTCACCGATCAAAAAGGTTGTTGCATCGATCTGCTCCACAAAATCAATGTAGCCGCGAAACATGAGACCATGCTTAGAAAAAAAGATTGGACGCTCAACATTTTCATGTGCTAGGCGTTTTGGTAAAAAACCAAGGCCAGGAAAAATTACTCGGCCTTCGGCGGTTTGATAGTCAATCGCATTACCAGTAAGATGATTCTGTAAAAAACTGTGTACTGCCGAACCAAACCTTGCGGCTTTCGATGGAGGTGTTTTGATCTCATCAAGATATTGGTAGGCCCACTTCCTTCGACATAATTCGAATGTTTCGATTTCGGTAGCGCTCAATATCCATTTATTAGACAAGATGGGTTCCCAATTTTTCGACCGAGACTTAATCAAAAACTGGAATAATCGACACCCGACATTTACAGTTTAAGATGAATCGGTAGTTTATGATAAAATTTTTAGATGAACTTATGGTTTATGTCCAGCGTGAACTATAAAAAATCATCAAAGAATTTTGAGAACCAAGAAAACGAGTTACCGAGGGAACGAGATGATCGAGTCTAATGAAATAGCTAAGTTTGATGGCAAGAAGATAGGGCAGCGAATCAAAGCCTGTCGAGTTTTATCGGGACTAAACCAGGAAGAATTCTGTAGACGACATGAAATATCGTTGCAATCTCTCAAAACTTGGGAACTTGGCGTAGTGCCCAGAAGCGAAGGTTGCGCAAAGCTCGTCGAGTCGTTTTGCAGAGACGGTGTTTTTATTAATCATGATTGGTTGATATTTGGGATGGGGACCGGGCCAACTTTCAATTTGCAAGACGCATGCAACGTGAAACACTTCGATGACATCATCGACCATTTCATAAAATCCTGCCAAAAGACCAATGGTAATCCGATAACCGTCGAGATCGAGGACAACGCTATGACGCCGCTATTCGGTCGTGGTGATTTGGTCTTGGGAACCATGGTTCTGTTTGACAGCATATGCAAGGAAGGCACGCACGATGGGGCAAACTTATTTATGATCAAGCTTTCTTCGGGAAAATTTGCACCGAGATGGCTGCACTTTTACGACGACAACGTGTTTGCCAGATCGAATGCATCGACCGATTTAGAGCGAATTGTATCGCCCACCATAGCAAAGATCATCTGGCATCGACGAGCTTAGTGGCGTTTTCTGCAGATATAAATGGTTTGCGCTGACACCGACTTTTCGGTTTGCCATGGAAATCCATCTGAGTCTCGGCCAAGTGGGTAGTGGGTTTCCAAGAGTTCTAGACCAACCTGATCGAATGTCGTTCGGTAATCGTCGTCGGAATAGTAATAGTCGTAGAAGTAGAGGCCAGCATGGGGAGTATCGAGCCTATACACTTCACCCGATTTTATTGTCTTGTTCCGAGCAACATCGGTCGTCACGGTCAACCAATTGTTAAGGTGCAGGTTTTCACTGCCGACGACGGCGATAAAGATTCCGCCGGGTTTGAGTATGCGGCTAATTTCTAGTTGTGCTTCTCTTACCATATGAATCGTTGGCATGTCGAAGAAAACTAAGGATGAATGGACAAAATCGAATGAATTATCCTTGGCATTTATTTCGCCATGTTTGATATGAGCAAATGGGATGCCATCTTTGATCGAAAGCGCGCGCAAAAGCATATTTAAACTAATGTCGACGCCAACGACGTCAAAATTCATTTCCCTTATAAGGCGCGTGGAGTAGCCAGTTCCACAGCCGAAATCTAACGCTCGTTCGCCTTTTACATATTTTTGAATGAGCATCGGTATATCGCGATAGGCCAAATATCCTGTGCCACTTGGCTTTCGATTTAAGTATCTGTCTGCGATTTCCGGTGTGTCATTGTCGATCTCGCTTGGTTTGATTCCCTTATAGGCGCTCTCGAAGTTCATAGCTCAGCTCCACAAATCGAATAGACGTATTTTTTACTACCGTTGAGTAAATTTGCTGGTTGCAGATACTTGTGCCATTCCTTACCGTCAGGAATCATATCGTCGACAAATATGGGCATCGTCTTACCTGAGAGGATGAGTTCACGCACTTCTTGTGGTGCTGACTCAGCCGGGATGCTGTGAACCAACTCATCAATATGGGCTTCTGGCCAGATGTGAAGCGTTGCCTTTGCGCTGCCGTTGCCATTAAAGAACGTGAAACGCCTGAGATGGTCGTGCGATTCATAGTATTCAGCGTCATATTCCGACTGGATGGTTTTAAAAACCTTGTACAGCTGTGGTTCGCGGAGTGGATTATCATGAGAAAAGAAATCGGGCACGATAGCCGACAGTTTGTAGAAAAACCGGTGCTGGGCCATCGCGACTGTTTCCGCTAATTTGTCGATAAAAAGAGGGTCCATTTTTGGTAGATAAAAGTCAATCACGCCTTGATTAATGGCGTCGCGAGATATTTCTTCTTGCAAAAAATTTGAGATAAGAATTTTCTGAATAAATGAGCTCTTAAATTCTCTGAGAATACTCAGGCCGTCTTTCGGTGCCATATCGTAATCAATCACTATCGTTGATACCGGCCATGAGTTTCTATGCGTTGAAAAAAAATTCATCACTGAGGTTATGGATAACGATTGGTTGTTCTTCGAAAATGTCTCGAGCACGGTGAAGAGCTCTGAACAGCGATATTTGTCCAAATCATTAGGCGTAACAACAACGGGCTTGCAACGATGAGCGATCAAGGTTGCAATGTTTTTTATGTAGCGTTCGTCATCATCAACGAGCAATATCGTTGTTGGTTTAAAGAATGCGGGAGCCGTTGACTGCATGTTCAAGACCTCTGGTTCTGTCGGAAATGTCGGGGAAATTTAATGCAAATCTGGTGAAATGGCCTTTCTTAGAATCACACGAGATATCTCCATGATGTTTTTCCATCACCAGCTTAGAGAAAGCCAAACCCTGTCCGGTTGTTCCTTTGGTTGAGAAAAGGTCATCAAATATTCTTGGTAGGTCGTTCTTTTCGATTCCGTGACCATTGTCTTCTATGAAAAGGCTGTGTCCTGAAGTCCATATAGTTACTTGTGCTTTTGGGTTTTTATTCATCGCATGCATGGCATTTTCAAGCATGTTTATTATCACTTGGGTGATTTGAGTGTTGTCACCAAAGTAATAAAAATCTACTGAATCTTTTATGTGAATTTTTTTCCTGAAATCTGGAGAGATTGAGTTGTCATTTATCGCGGAATTGATGGTGTCTTTGATGGAATAAGTTTCTGCCTGAGGCTCGTCGAATTCCAATTCCATCCAGCTAAGCAAGCCCTTTAGGTTTTTCCATGTGCGGGCACTGGTCTCCAATAGTTGCTTGGGGATGTTGGAAATGTTTACCAGGTCGTCACGTGAAATGTTCCTCGCATTATTGTTATTGCTTTTATAAGCTTCAATTAGATCAGGTAAATATTTGTTTAATACATGCGCCGATGTTGAATATGACGTCATCGATCGACTTGTTTCATGGGCAAACTTGCCCGTCATGAAGCGGTAGGCTGCGATATCTCGATTTCTAAAAATCTTGAGACAAATGACCAACGCTGCAGCGTGTAGAAAGAAGGACCAATATTGGTAGCTATTCAAATCCAAATTCGGTGAATACGGCGCCAGATGAATAAGTACCGGCACCATGATGGCTGCAGCGATTGCATGAATTACCAATTCTTGTTTTCTCGATATCGTCATTAAGAGAGCGACTACGACGGCAAGATCCAGAATCCACACAGCATCAAAACCACTATAGGATAAGAGCATGACAGTCTGCAGCGAGAGTGACGTCAGCGTCATCAACTGCCAAAAAATCGGCATGAGAAATTTATAGGCTCCTAAGGCCTGTCTTAATAAGATTAGTGAAGCCATGACTCCAGAGATGACATTGCAAATCAGTAGGCTCAGCGGCAATGGGGTGAAATCGAGAGCTTTAAAGAAAAATGGGAACACGGAATTTATGAGCACCAGCGTAGAAAAGACATCATTATATCCGACGCCACTAACGGCAAAGCTGCTTTTCTTGAGCTCAAAAAATGTATTTTGATGGGATAATAAATTTTTCATCCAACCCAAAAGGAGCTGGGTGAGTTTAAGGAATGAGGGTAGTGATGTGCTCGATCGACGTACGTGAGATAACACCAGCACCGAAGAATTGGCGGCTATCGCTATCATCATGGCGTAGAGAGGAAACACTTTGAATATAAGGCAAAGCACTAGCGCTATTGTTGCCCCCATAATAGCGCCACTCCAAAAACCTCTTGTCGTTGCTCTAAGGCCAAGAATGCCCAGAAAAAGACCGGGGAAATAAACCGAATTACATATCACCATGACGAGGAAGAGGATGTCGAGCGCGTTGGAATAGTAGAGCGCGACAATGGTAGAGATTATCCCGCCGATCACGAAGGTGAGCCTGGTAAAGAAGAACAATAATTTGTCGTTGAATTTCTCGCGGAACAATGGTTTTAGAATGTCGTGTGTTAATGCAACTGAGCTGATATTCATGTCAGCATCTGAGCTGGACATGAATATCGAAAGCAGCCCTGCGATGACGAGACCACGAATCCCAATGGGCAGCAGCTCGTTGATCAAAGCAGGTAATGATAGATTAGGGTCGATGTTGGGCAACAATAGCGGTGCTGCGAGTCCCACGATGCCTATTGCGCAGTAGAAGAGAAAAGTGATGAGGCCGCTCAGTAGATAGGATTTTCTAATTTGCTCGGTATTTTTAGCCATGAGCATGCGTTGTACCGTGAGCGGGATGACGCAGGTTAAGGCCAATGACACGAATATAGTGATATGCTTGAGCGCGTCGCCATGTGTCAAAGAATCTGTGAGCAGACGGCGCTCTTCTAAGGCGGTTACAAAGGTTGAAAAGCCGCCAATATGTTCAATGGCAATTGCTGCAACGATAGGGATCGCGACAACCATCATGACAAACTGGAATACGTCGGTGGCGGTGATCGCTCTGATGCCTCCTCTGAAGCAATAAAGAATGATGATCCCCGACGTGGTGATCGCGCCGATCTCTTTAGAAAAACCAAAAAAATATTGGCCAGCTTGGTAAGTAGCGAGCACTTGGGCGCCTGCAAGCAATGAGCCTTCTAAGAGGGTGAGGAGTCCCATCATTATTTTGGCTTCACGGCCATATAATTTTTCGAGAACATCGCCACAGGAAATCATGCCTAAGAACGGATTCATTTTTGGCGCGACGACAAAAGCTACTAATAATCTAGCGACCACGACGCCAAAATAAGAAGCAACAAAAATGGCGCCAAATGAGTAAATTTTTCCTGTGAGCCCGGATGTGCCGCTTGCTGAAATCATGGTGGCGCAAATTGCAGCTGCTAATACCGAATTCGAAAATTCTCGACGACCGATCGCGTAGTCTTCAATGGTGCAGGTTTTTCTGCCGAACACTAGACCTGCTGCAAGTGTCACCAATAGATAGACGATTACGATGAGCAGATCGATATAGTTCATCCAAATCCTCTCAGGGACGATAGGTGACTTGTTCGGTGAAAATTTAACTTGTCTAGTTAGAACCTGGGTTTGATGTCAAAATATTCCCTCACGTTGGTCTTGTTTGATGTCGCTATAAGTCGCCGAAATTTTGTTAATAATTTCTTTCATGTTCTTCGGATTGCATATGATATCATATTTTGATATCATGACCTGATGCAGAAGAAGCATCAAAAGACCCTTGAATCCATTTTTGCAAAGCCCACAAGGGCTGATGTGCCATGGAAAGATATTGAGCATCTCTTAAGATCCCTTGGTGCGGAAATATCTGAGGGCAATGGCTCTAGGGTGCGGATTGCTCTTAATGGTGTCAGGGCGGTGTTTCATCGACCGCATCCACAAAAAGAAACGGATAAGGGTGCATTAGCGTCGATGCGACGATTTCTAGAAGCAGCAGGAGTCAGCAAATGATGAAATATAAGGAGTACGTTGCGAACGTTGAATTTGATGATGAGGCAGAAATTTTTCACGGGGAAGTGGCCAACCTTAAGGACGTCATTACCTTCCAAGGAAAAAGCGTTAGGGAGCTCAAAAAGGCGTTTAAAGATTCGATCGATGATTACTTGGCCTTTTGTAAGGAACGCGGCGAAGAGCCTGAACGCCCTTTTTCCGGCAATTTTCCCGTTAGAGCTACCCCTGAAGAACATCAATTGTTTTTCCTGGCTGCTATGCGAGCGCATAAAAGCATGAATGTTTGGGTGCGTGAAACTCTAAAGAAGGCAGCATCAAGTTGACCATGGCTATCTCTTATTGGGGAATGGGTAATCATTTCGTACTCCAGTATCGAGTCCTAGCCGTTCACCATTTGCGCCGTTGAGAACACGAATACACGCGGCGATTGCGCGTTTATAGTGACCAGAGTCAATGGCATTTTGGTCGGTGATAGCCTTCACGGTAGCTAGAGTTTCAGTAAGCTGTTGCGTCTTTTGCTGAAGCTGTGAAAGTTGAACGGTCAACCCATTGAGCTGGCCATGGATTTGTTCGAGGTTCGTCGATTTTTGCTGTAGATCGTAGCCAATCTCGTAAAAAAGCCAGTTGAAATTAGAAGCCGTCGGTACGTCACCCGCCTGCCAGCCATTTTCTTTCAGAGCCTCAATTGGTTCTTTAACATTTGCCTCTGGGCCATGGGCCCATTTGAATGCACTCATGTTTTACCCCTATGGAAAAACTCAGCAAACTGAGCTGATGAAAATGCGCTTTTGTCGAGTTGAAATGGACTGTTTACGGATGCATTGACGAAGTGATGCCGAAGGCCAAGCGGTGATGCATTTCTGATTAAAGAGAATACCGTCGGAGACGGTATTCTCATGGGCGCGAGGAACACCATTACTATGTCCTTTGGTTTATGCTCTGCCAATGTCAGCGGGTAATCCGATCCCAAGAGAAGTTTGATGATGCTGAGCAATTCTTCAGGCGTTCCGTTACAGCGGTTGAGCATGACGCGGATTTTGAGCCATGTTCTAAAATCTTTGTCGCTCATGCCTGAACGCGATTGTCCTACGATGCCACCCAAAACATCGAGCCAGTGCCCAGATACTTCATCGATGTGCACCCCGTGGCTAAAGTGCTCGACGCCATCAGCGATTACTTGCAGGGGCTGGATCAAAGAGCACAACAACCCCTTTAGTTTTGGTGCATCTTTGAACTGATAGAGCATCAGCGATTCGGCTTCTTCGACTATTTTCACGGCCGATCCTCAAGAACTTGCTCAATATGAATATCCGGTTGAGCGATCGTTAATACTTCATGTGGATTAACCACGCGAGGAACGTCGTCAGTGTTTCCGTTGCGTCTAAACTGAATTGACATGACGTCGAGGATTTTCTCATGAGCAAAGAGCACGGGATAAATCTGAGCTGTGTATGGCACGTGGCCAAAACTAAATTTGTCTTTGCAATATTTGACAATGGCGTCTTTGAGCTCGGCAAGCTCGTGATTGCTCAAAGACTGCTTTACCCTAAGGTTGAGATGCAATGAAATCTCAATGGGTTTTGGCCGATCAAACTTAATAGTCTTGAGTTGTCCATTTGAGGCTTTTACTTCTCGCGTGATTAGGCCATGCGTATGGACACCAAGCGCTTTGTGCTGCCAGATGGTTTCTGCAATTTCTTGGTCGTCGCCGCCTAAAACAAATGCACAAAAGCCCTGGTCTTGCTCTTCGATGTGTACTGCCTCTACGCCCTTTACCTTTAAAAGACGTGCTGTCATTGCTCCCTGCGTCGATGACCCTGGAGCACCAAGCTCCTGCAAGCGGCGTATGCGCAGCTCCGCATCGGATTCAATAAGGCAGCCTGGAATGGCGTCTTCGGGATTGTTGACTGCAACGAGGCCGGCATGAGGAGTTACGATCTTGGTCAATCTGCCTGCTTCAACATAAATAGGACCATTTTCTTCGGCTACAACTTCAACTGAAAGAGATTTTTGTTCATTCGTATCGTTTTCGACTTCTTTCTCGATTTTGAAGCGCGCATTGGTGTTGCTCTCATCAGCTATGATGATGCCTTTGGGAAGCTTTGCACCGGCTGCGAGTGTTGCCTGAATCACCGCGCGGCTTGGTGCAGCTTGCTTTCTATAGGTTCCGCTGAGAGCACAAAGCGCATCTAATGCTCGACCAGACGCGGTATTGCTATCTAGAGATGCATAGAGACCTGCAGCCATCTCCCATACTTGGCGGGTTTGATTGGCAATGATGCCAGTGATTTGTCCTGCAATTGTATCGGGAGTGAAGCGCAGATCCTTATCTACGGCGCTTCTTAAGGCTGATTCAAGTTCCTCTTTGATGGCGTGAAATGTCTTCGGCCGAAAGCCTGCGATCGTTAATCCCCAATCGTTCATCTATACCTCGATTGATTCATTGACGGTGATGGTGGTGTGGTTAGGCAAAGTGGCACTAAAACGGAGGTAAATGCTTCGAGCGGTTCGACCTGCCTCAACCGCGAAGTCTCTTATATCGCTGATACCGAGCAAGCTCTTAACTTCTTCGGTCACCGTCTTACGCAGCAGGCGTTCGTTGATCTTCTTGCCCAGGATGTCGGTGAGATAGGGTATGCCCACTCTGGTATCCAAAAACCATTCGCCGGCAAACGTTTTTAGGCGAATCGATAACGCTTGAGCGACTGCGTCGGTATCAGTGGCGCACAATAAGAAGTCGCCTTGAGCGATTTCTAGATCGCGGTTGTTGATTGAAAAATCCATCATTGGGCGACCACCTTTTTAGTGGCAATGTCGGACGAAGCAATGATTCTATCCGTTGGCTTAATAGGACCGGAAGAACTCACGTGGCTGTGCTTATTAAATGCCGATTTGATTCGGTCGAGCTCTTCTTTTACTTTGCTCGCAATAGCCAAAGCTTCATTTGCCTTGTCGGAGCCCATCCTGATTTTTTCGCCGTCGATATGAATTTGCGGGCCTTGTTCCTGCCCTAAGACCAAATTCGTTTTATGGGCGCCTGTGATGGTTTTGGTTGAAGGATAAACGCCGGGAATGGCTACTGCCCCCTGCAGGCTGAATCGTTCATCGTGGGCCGTCGTAGAAGGCGCATCGTTAAGCCAATCATCAATGCTGACTTCGTTGAATAGCAACTGAACAAAATCTCCGGGCTGAATTGGGAAGGAGATGAAAAATCCGCCGGCACGCGGGAAGAGAACGGGCACATCACAAATCTTGGGTAACTCTTCATTGACCCAATCACCGGACAAACTCCGAAGGCAACGCTTTAGGACCGGGGTTACGTTGACCTGCTGTTTTTCTGCGTCATAACTTTCAACGACCGCAATCAATGCCGTATGCACATCGAGCAACCGATTATCGATTGCAAGCTTTATCAGACGAGCTAATGTAGGTGTTTGTTCCATAATAACCATCATAGGGCTTACAGTGTGGATTGAAGCCAAAAATGTGAGGTTCTAATTTTCCGATGGACAAAGAAGAGCTGCGTCAAAAAAGAAAAGATGCCTATCAAAAAGCCAAGGCTAAGCGAGACGCCGATCCAAAATATCAGGCGTTGAAAGAAAAAGTGAAAGAGGCCCGCAAGGCCAAGTACCGAGCCTTTCAAGACCAAAGAAAAACGGCGAAGGAAGAGGACAGAAAGAAAAGAAGAGCGGAAAAGGATGCGGCATTGATGGCGCTCTTGAAGCCGGCTTCTCAAATCAGGCCTGATTGATATTCTTTATTTGGGAGAAATTAAGAACGAAGGTTAGTCTGATGCCCCAGTATTTTGAATTCACTGTCACTCTCAAAGATGCGAAGCCCAAGGTTTGGCGAAAATTCCAACTGAATCCAACAGCAACATTTTTAGATTTACATGAAGCGATTCAGGATGCATGCGGTTGGTATGATAGCCATCTTTTTTCATTTTTTGCCGGTGACGCATGGACCTCGAAAGCCATAGCGCAAGATGCTCGGATTGATGACGACATGATTAATGAAGGAATCCCAACCGCGCAATCTGTTGAACTAAAAGACTATTTTGATAAAGTAAACACGTGTGAATATGTGTATGATTTTGGTGACAACTGGTGCTGTGAGATAGTGTGCAAATTTGTGACAAGCGACGATCAATTTGAGCGCCGCCTTATAGATGGGAAAAAGGCATTTCCCCCTGAAGACTGCGGAGGTCTTCCTGGATTCGAAGACCTGTTAGAAAAATTTAAAGGAAAGAGAGTCGAACGCAATCTTGAAGAAGTGTTAGAGGAAAGCGATTGGCACCCAGACCACTTTTATATCAAAGAGGAGAAAGAGCTTTTTGATCGTTAACAAGCTATGGCGGATACAACCATTCCCCACACGTCGCCAAAATTAGCTCCTTCAAATCGCACGCTTTCTATGGTGGCAAATCCCTTGAATACCGCCGATTCGATATGCGCCATTTGTCCTGGCATGAGCTCAGGCATGAGTACCGCCTGAATCTGAATTTTTTTGTCGCTACCAACTTCCGGCGTTCCTTTAAGGCCGGAATCAGCGGTTAAGTTGATAGCCTGTTTATCCAAAGCCTGCCATTGCTTGAGCACCTGGAGATTGTTGTCTTGCACGGATGCGCTATAACCATACTGTCGAAGAATGCGACAAAGCTCATCCATGGGGCTTCCGCTCGCTACAAAACCGCGTCCCAACTTGTCCGTAAGCACTTCCAGCTGCTTTAACGCACCGCTGCTCGGTATCCGCAATTGCTCAGCGATTTCTTTGATGACCGTTTTTACTGGTGTCCCTTTGGAAAAACTCTTATTGATGCGCGCTGTCTGAATAGCTTTGGCGCCATCACCATTTGCGAGCACTGTTTTCCAATCAGGACCTTCTTTGAGATGGGTGCAACTGATCATGTCGCCCTGAAAAATCACCGCCACCTGGTCTTTATATCCGGCTTTAAGCAGTACCGGCACGCGGTCGTATTGAGAAAGAATAGCCCTATTCTTTGCACCCAAATTAAAAATCTCGATGCTGCATGGATTGGGCTCAGGACTCAGGTCTTTTTCGATCTCAAAGGCGATATCGAGGCCGGTGATTTGTGTGTCTCCGACCGTTAACTCAACGACGCGGTCAAACAACTTCATAGGCCACCAGAGTAAATTGGTTTTTTAACGTTGCGCGGTCTAGGCATTGTCCGGGTAGTCGAGACAGCATCATAAATGCAAACGGCAACTTTGCGTCATGGTGAACATAGAGCGGCCATTCGGGTTGTAGTTTAATACCTGAAGCCAAAGGACGTCCTTTTTCATCGGCAACATGCAATAACCAAAAACCCTCATTTTCAATCCACTCGAACTCTAGAAAGAAGTTCTGCCCAAAAACATCGTTCTCTTGCATAAAATGCGATGCAGACGATGCGATGGGGATTTCTATGATCGTCATACTATTTGCTCCAGCCAAATATCGAACTCAAAAATGACTGCTTTTCTGTCACGGTCTTCTTTACCGTCTCCACGGTTTTTTGCGTGTGTTCAGAAACCGGTTTGGTCTCCTGTTTACCGAGGCGCTGTTTCGGCTTGGCTCGTTCTGGTTTGGGCTCAGGAAGAGAAATTGCGATGGTTGCTTGATGGGCAATGCGTACCTGCTTGGCCGTTGCCCTAAAGCGAAGTGACTCGGTAGCACCTCCCCCCCGTTCAACGCTGAGACTTTCCAGCACCATGTTGTCGTAATCTTTGAGGGAAGTGGAGATGCTAATAGGCGTGCGTTTCGCAAAGATGTCCTCGAGCGTCTTATAGGCAAGCTCTGCCATATTATTCGACCGGTCGGTTATGTAATTGGTCAATGATGTAACTGCCGTGAGTCCAATGAGCGTTAACGGCGTATTAGAAATAATACCCTCGAGCTGGACCGAGGTAGGCAGGCTGCTCACATGATCACAAAAGCTCTCACCATTCTCAGTCGGATGTTCAGTTATCTGAGCCCGGAGCTCATGACTTTCCTTTATTACCGCATCAATGGTGAGCTCTCCGATGCGAAACTGCTTATCGGAAAAGAAGAGCTTTATTTCCTCGGTTAAAGACTTCATCGCATGGGCTCGGTTCGAATGGCGATACGAGCTTTATCACTCACCGTTTCCGTGCTTGACGGTTTGTCTTTGCTCACAACGACCATAGGCGCAAAAATTGTTTTTTGGCCGTCACCGCTTTGCTTGTCGATCAGAATTTCGAGCTTGGTTTGATTATTGTTAATGGCTTTGGTGCGGTATTTGATGTCGATCTCGTCGCTGACTTTGCACATCACTTCCCAGCGAGCATTGCCAAGCGTTAAGGTCTTTTCGCAATGGATGGCCATGCCTTTGATCTCGCCTTGCACCACGGCCTTCAACGTTGCCGGTGGCTCAAAGAGCAAACCGATGTGCTTGCAGCCGCCCATCAGCAGCGGCAACGATACAATCAAAATTTTAAAAACAGCGCTAGCTGCTGGCATATCGAGTAACCCCCATAAAAGCGTTCGTTCTCTCTCTTTCTAATTCTTTGCGCATCGCCTTAGATACTTCGGTGCCTATCTCATGCGCTCCAGCCCCAGTCTTAACGTTGACGGCAACGCTAACGTTTTGATTGCTGTGGTTTTGAATTGAGCTGTGGGAAGAGTTGGCAAGCGGCGCTAAATGCTGTTGTGATGGTTTTTTATCGTATTGGCTTCCGATACCACCGACGTAATCAACTGCAGCAGAAAAGCCCTTTTTCACAAAATCAGGAACTGCATCGGAGATGAGGTTTTTGATACTCAAAATGGCTTCTTTAATGGCAGCAACTGCGTGCGCAAAGGCATCTACTAAAGCTCCCGCTAAGAAGGGAGCAACCTTAGCAATGAGGGCGGATAGCACATCAAATATCTGAACCGCCGCATTCTTTAACTCTGTAACGACGGTACCCGCTATATCAAAAGCAAAGCCCCACGCTCTTCTGAAAACGGTCATCACAAAGGCGGTGATTTTTTCAATGGCCGTTTTGGCTATGGAGAAGGCTGCTTTTAAGTTCTCCTGCAAATCGGTGGGCAAAAAATCCCAGATGCGGCTGAGAAGATTGGTGCCCCACGATTTCAGTGCCTGAAATACATTCTTGATGACCGATTCGCCGCCCGAAAACGCCGTCCATAAATCATCAATAACGAGAGCAATGCCAGCAACCAAGGCTATGATAAGCGCCGCTTTGGCGGCAAAAATCACCGCGACGACATAAAATGGTGCAAAGGCAATGGCCGCCTTTAGTGCTAACGCCGCGAGGACAACACCGAGAGCTATGAATACGGTACGAACGACAGATGTATTTTCACTGAGATCGGCAAATGTTGTGCTCAATGATTTCCACATGGCAGCGGAGCCTTCAACAAAACCCGTCATGGTAGGAAGCAGACTCGCGAATACGGTACGAATCATCCCGCCTAATGACGCTTTTAACGTAGTGAGCGCTTGGCGAAATCTAATAGCCCTGGAGGCAGCGTCATCATTCAAGGTATAGCCAAGTTCTTTTGCTTCATGGCGCATATTGGCTAAACCAGCTGAACCATCCTTGAGGATTTTGAGCATCTCGACGCCCTGATCGCCGAACATCGAATCCACCACCCAAATTCTCTCGCTTTGGGTTGGCAGCTCCTTGAGGCGATCAGCCACTTCACTCAGTAACTCCAGCGGCTCGCGCATATTGCCGGCAGCGTCGGTTGACTTCATACCTAATGCCGCAAAGGCTTCTGCCGCGTCTCCGGTGCCTGATTTTGCATCGACGGCACGGATCTGCAGTTCCTTAAGGCTATCATCGAGTGTGTCGATCGATACACCGCTCTTTTCTGCAGCATAACGAAGCTCACCCAAGGCGTTCGTTGAGATACCTAAATAGCCCGCCGTTTTGCCAACATTGGCCATCGCCTCGGTGGTGCTATCCACAAAGTCCTTGATAGCTTGAAAAGCAAAATGACCTGCAAGCGCTCCCATGGCGGTATTGGCATTAGCGGCAAAGTTATCGATGGCACTGGTGGCTTTATTAAACTGAGCTGTATCAATTCTAAAGCCAAACAACGCTTCAAGCTTGCGAACGATCATCTTCGCTTAGACTCCTTGGCATGACGCCATTCTAAACACTCCACATAATCCAGCGCCTCATGGGCATGGTCGACGTCGTCGATGGACCAACGCTCTTCGATTTCGATAGGCGAAACATTAAAATACTTAGACATGGCCACGCGATAGATACGCCAGGGGATATCTGGCGGCGTTATGCCATGTGAGCCTTCTTTGTGAGGCCGAGGAAGGCGCCGCTTTTTTCCAAAATTCCCCCTTCGGAAAAAAAACCGCCGTAGTTCACCTCCAAGGCAAACTTGAGCCATTTGAACATGAGATTGTAATCGCCAGCTAAATCAACCTCGGGTTCTAGCTTGGGCCATTTGTCGGAGCCAGATTCTCTTTCGATCAGAGTCCGTTGAGCAAGCTTTTCTATGACCATCTTCAAATCATTTGCCTTCAAGTTCGACGCTAAGCGCCCCAACGAAAACGATTCCTTATCCCCAGCCTTTTCAAAAGATTGACCGGCGATAGAAAGTAGTTTGGTCAGCAATTCTACGCCATCGTTGTAGCCCAATTGGGTCACCTTAAAATTCTTGCCATCGATAACGATTTCTTGCGTTTTGATCATCGTCTAAGTCCTTTTAGGATAGAAATGCTTCAAGCTTGGCCACGCGGATTTTCCATTCGCGGCTACCAAGCTTTGGCCCCAAGGTGCTTTTTGGCATCTTTTGAATCCACGCCTGCGCTCCCATAAAAACCGTGGCACCTTGCGTATTGCGAATAAGAATCGGGCCGACACCAATGCCATTCGGTGCCTTGATATCGGCGTTGTACATAACCGATAAGAGCTTATTGGTTGGCGACGTGGCCATAAGAGTAAAGGTTATAGTCGCTCGTTGGTCACAGGATTTATAACGCACCACGTGGCCATCAGCTCCGATGTCATCCTGATATCCTTCGGAGTCAAACTCGATATCGATGAAATCATCACCGTCGAAACCTTCGATGGGAATGCCGTTAAACGTGACCGAGTAGTCTTGCGGATCGTATTGTTCCAATATGCCGGCCATATCCCCTCCTAATTCGTAACGGTTCCGCGAATCTCAATTGCATGGATGGCACCCGCTAAGCGGGCGCTAAACTTCACGTCGGGCAATATGCGGCTCTCTTTTTTCTCAATGGGAATTGAGTCAATATCCGGTATGCTCACCGTTGGCTCTGGATCTTCGGCTAAGAGCCCTCGCCTTACCGCGTCTTTGAGTTGGGCAAGAAGTTCCGAACGAACCAAATCGATACCTTTTAACGTATATGGAATCTTGCCATTGAGCATCAACAAGCGAAATATCCGCTCTTGGATGCGTACGTGAAGCCAATCGATGCCGTGCACAATATCGATATATTCATCGGCTGACACCTTGCCATCCAAGGTCACGCCCTTGTTGTTGATGTAGAGGTGTCGGTTGATATTGCGCTTTTTAAGCGTGTCGATCGTCGTGGTGTTCAACTTTGACTTGGTGATGTCCCTCAGTTCTTTGAAAGCCCACGTCGTTGAACCAGGTGCCTCAGGCAACATCTTGCCCATCCAGGCAGCGGCGGGAAAATCAGCGCCATCTTCTTTGTAGATATAAAACAGACGGCCACTAGTCATGCCCTTTTCCGGAAATGCCGCCAACTGTTTTTCGGTGACATCAATGCCGGCCAAGAGTCGCTTATCCTTGAGGGTCGATATTAATGATTGAACGTCCGCGATATATTTTGCGTGATCATCTCCATAATCAGCCGCCAAAAGGATGCCGTAAAAATCACCGTCTTTATCGTCGAGTAAAATCTTGTCTAACGCATCCGCGACGCTTTCAGTTTTTTCTCGCAGACCAACTTTGAATTTAGGCACCCGCGGCGTCTGCGATATCAGTGCTTGCGCCGTGAGATAGAGCGCAGAATCTTTTGGTATCAATTGTGGTTGCGGTTCTTTCTTTGGAACAGCAGGCGCACCAGAATCGGTAGTCATAACAGTTCTTGCAACATTAGTCGGCGCAGTTTCAGCGGGCTTTTTAGGAACGAAGGTGAGCTCCGATAAATCGCTGAAGCTTTTTACCCGCTCTGTCCAATAGTCATGCTCTGCGATTATCAATGGCGTGCCAAAGCCAGCCTGTGACATATGCAGGCTTTGCGACGTTATGGTAACGTTAACAATGCTGTCTATGCTCATAGGAAATTCTCGCTGACGGCAATGGAATCGAAATAGGTAATTTTGTTGGTTGAAACGTGTTCTTGCAGCACGAGCCGAAACACCACATCGAAGGCACTACGGTTCTCTTTACGATTCTGGAAGGTGAAATCGAGATCGGCGATGGGATGATTTTCCACAAATACAAGACCTGCGCTGCGTAACTCATCGCGATGGACGGGATTGGCCAAGCATAGGCGTGCTTTTTCGATCAATGCTCGCGCTGAGCAATCGCCACGCGCCTGTCGCGAAAACACCTGTACGTTGATGGTGAGCTCGCGGTGCCCGATGATATCGATGGTCGTATCACTATGGCTGAAGGTGTATCGGCTAGAGTCCCTTCCGAGCGTGATGCTTTGACCGAGCGCCAACACACCATAAGGCTTTTGCATCACCTTAATAGGCTCATCGCTCCACACGAAGGGGATGCCTGTAGCACTCTCAAAAACATGCTCCAGGGTGATTTGCAGGCCGGGACAAAAGCTCATGCACCACCTCGTATCTCATGAGTGAGGGAGCCCTTCAGGCGACCAGTATCAATAAGAGGTTTTGAGCTGCCCTTGCGCTTGACGGTGCGTGCTTCCAGCCGAGGCTCTATGCCATTGTTGATAGTTTTCACCATGTCTTTGGAGACGACTTCTCCCAATTGAGTAAGCGCCTGTTGAGCGGTGATGCGTCCGAGCAAGATCTTCCATTGAAATTTGCGGATGAGCTCTAAATGCTCTTTGCGTTTAGCGTCACAAGTAGACCGTATAAAAGAGCGAGGCGGAATATTGCGGGCTTGAGAGCCATATTCATGCACCATCGCCAAATCAACCATGGAGAAACCATCTTCACGTTCTTCGTCCTGTAAGATGCCTACCGCAACGTGAGGCTGCCTTTGAGCTTTCTTCAGCAGTTTTTCGAGCCGCTGTTGCTGACGCTTGTCATCGTTGAGAAATTTCATATGACGTGTGCCCCCATGAAAGCCGATTTACACAAGCGTTCATATTCGAGTTGGTAGATGGTCTTTTCCGCTGAGGCTTCCAAGCGGCAGTTCTCTCCCATAGGGGAAATGGCGAGCTTATGCGCTGCCAAGAAATGCGAGCCCTGCTCAAATAGCTCACCCCAGTATTTCTGATTCATCTCGCTTTGGGCTTCGGCGATGGCCAGCTCAACGAGGCTTGGCTCAATCCCCTTCTCATCAAATTCAGGAAAGCGTTTTAGAAATCGTGCAAGGCTCATAAGCCCACCCCGTATGCGCATGCCTTCGGCGTATACACTTGCACGCCACCAAAACGCGCATGACAATGAATGCGAATGTTCATGCCCATGGCCTGAGGCTCGAGCATCTCAAACTCTAAAGGCAGATACATTTCAAGCGCTTGTGGCGTCCGGGGATAGAGAATGCACTTATCCTTGAGATGCACCCAGCTATCGATGTTTTTGATGTAAGGATTGTTGCTCAGTAGATAATTGAGAATCGTAATATTGCTCTGCCCCGAGTATGGCGTCTGCGCGATATGAGCAAAGTGCCTTACTGGCAACAGCAGCGTATCAGGCAAAAGCACGTTGTTAGTATCTTCTGCAATGGTTGAAACAAGCTGATTGATATCAGCGAGCATCTGTTCGGGTGGCTTAACTTTGTCGCCAAACCATTTGCTGAGCGTTTGGCTCGTGATGCCATTAGGGCCATCATGATTGCAGAGCCCTTTGATGCCGAACCGTTCGTCACCATTGACCGCCAATCTATCAATCTTGGCTTCGATGGTTTGACGTGCGGCAGTGGCCAACTTACCGTCTAAGCCGGTGCCAGCGAGTTCGCTGCGGCGCAGATCAAGCACGGAATACTCAAAAAAGCATCCAAGCGATTTGATAGGCGCATAAGCTTCGCGCTGTCCAACGCTCACTGATGGAAAATCATCGGCATTGGGATTGAGGATCTTAGCCTCACCATAAGCATCCCAGATGCGCGCTGATACGGTTTCTGCAGCTTGGGGAATGCTACGGTTAACAGGTATAAACGTTCGTGCTTTGAGAGCAGGAAACGTCTCCTGGAAGGCCTGGTTTAAAACATGATTGAGCTGCTGCTTTAAAAAGACTGTTTGCGGCGTGAAGCTCATTGCACACCTCCGAAGAAATTAACCTCGATGGGTGTGAGGCCACCTTCGGATTTTTCCAAAAAGATGGCACCCTTTAACTGGATATTGTCCTTCTTATCGCTACTGAACTTGGCGGTACCATCTTCAGCGAATTTTACGTAAACCACATCACCGGGTGCATTGACCTTTTCGGCTTCTACCCAAATCCGGCCCTTGCGTAGCACGGCAATGGAGTTCTTGGGCTCGTATTTTTGGCAGTGGTTTTGACGTAACGTGATGCCCAATGGTTTTTCAATGGGAGTTTTTGCGACGGGGAGTTTGCATAAGAAGGCGTCGCTGTCATCGTACACAACGAGAGCACCAAAGGGGATTTCGCTATTGGACTGGGCAGAAACCACTGTTGATGGCATCGCATCAACCTTTTGGCCCACCTGAGCGCGCAATCTGTCTCTTGGAGATTCAATCTGTATATCAGTCATACTTGCCTACCTCACTGAACCAGTTAATGGCACCGTCCACATCTTCGCGCTCTGCTCGAGCCATTTTTCATAGGCTTGGTTCGCTTTAGAATCAGTATGGTGATAGATGGCTTGCCGGGTGACTGCCAAAGAATCATTCCGTTCCGCGCTGGTTACCAATAGCGCTTCAAACATGCCATCGATGTAGCTTTGGTCCTTGCCGGAAAGATCGATATCGGGATGAAATTTCTTAATGACTAAAAGCTTGAGCTCTTCATCGGTCTTACCTTCTATAGAGGTTTCATCACCCAAAATGCGGCGGCATTTTTCTACGAGCTTCAGGCGATTCTGCACTTTAGTCTCGATAGCCTGTGGATCCTCTAATGCAGCTCGTGCTGCTTTCTCCTTTTCAAGCTCAAGGCCGATAGCATCAAATCGCCCGCGAAGTTCTTCGTATTGACGTTTCCTTTCGGACAATAATGCACCAATAACATCGGGCGTCAGCGCTATATCTACGCCATCGAGGCGTATTACTTCAGTCATCTTCAAATTTCCTTGTGTAGGTGTTTGCGAATCGGTGCGAATAGAGCAATCAGCCCCTGCTCTTCCCCAGCCCTTGGGACCGATGGCAACGTGGTTCACGACAATGTTTTTTTGCACGGCATCATAGGGCTCGCCATTCCACGTTCCCGGCGTAGGATCGAGCTGGCATTTATAGCCCAGCGAAATCTCTTTGCGCTCACCGCTTTCGATGGCCTTGATGACATCTTCATGGAAAATGATGAGTGAGCCCTTGAGATATGGCCCATCGCGCTCTACGCCCTCGGTGATACCAATGATGTGGTTCTTGGCATTAGTGGGCGTTAAAAAGCTATCAGCGCTTTTCTCAGACGGATGTAAATCAGTGACTGGCGCGCCTTTGATGGATTCTAATGAATCAGCGCGAAAAACCTCTTCGTCGGAGCGATATTCACGCTGGCTTTGATAATTGAAAACGCCGGTCTTAGTCAGACGAGCATTGACGCGTAAAAACCCCTGCGGAGTCCGTCGAAACTCACCGGATGAGCCATTGAAATCAAATCGTAGTACTTCCATTTGGTCAGTATAAAGACCGGTGATCAGATTGAAGCCATTTATCTGAGTTTCGGGTTTGAGATTTTTTCTGCTTGCTGTATATTAGCACATATGCTATGTTTATGGGGAATAGAAATAGGTGACAAAAAGAAATGAAACCACAACGCTCGCCTATGCTGGTCGCGTTTTTGATATCGAATTTTACAGGAGAGAATCGGGCGAAGTTTTGGCCGAAGAATGGTTAGAAAGTATGCCGCTACAAGTACAGCAAAAATTTGCCGCCCTATTTTCGTGGATAGGTGACCACGGACGCATTAGCAACGAACAGAAATTTAAGCATTTGAGTGGGTCAGAACAGATTTTTGAATTTAAGGCGGACCAAGGGCGAGTGTTATGTTTCTTTTTCGTTGGCCAGAGAATCATTTTGACTCACGGATTTGCCAAAAAGGCTCAAAAGACGCCAAAAGGTGAAATTGAACGAGCCGAAGCTTTAAAACAAGAATTTATCAGCCGGGAGATGAAATCATGAGCACAAAGAAAAAGGTAAGTTGGCTTGATAAAAAATTAGCTGACCCAAAATTCAAGGCTGGTTTTGAACTTGAATACGAAAAGCTTTCCATTGGCGAGCAACTTGCACAGTTGAGAACTCGTGCCAATCTCACACAGGCTGCGGTAGCCGAAAAAGTCGGCACGACGGCATCGGCCATAAGCAGATATGAAAGTGCTGAATATGACCGGTATGAATTAAAAACACTGCAAAAAATTGTCGCAGCTTGCGGTGGAATCATGCATATCGTCATGGAACCAGTCCAAAAGCGCCGCGCTGCTTAACTCAATAGCGGCACCGCATCGCAACGACAATTTACTTCGCTTCTCGGATGCGGACCAGGACCATCCCAGCTATAAACCTTGTCATTTCTGTCGCCGTGAGAATCACGAACCCGCTCATCGCGCGACGTTTGCCAGCGGTATTTTTTGATGCCCGAGCTCATTTGATGATGCTTGGTTAAAGCACCACTGTACTGAAGTGGTGCATTGCGGGCGATGAGCTGAGCGCGACGTTTGCTTATATCGGTCACCTGACGAATCTCTTTTGAAATGTCCTTTTGTAGGCGGCCTTCGCGTAGCCCTCGCTTTATAGCCAAACTAATCTTGTCCAAGTGTTCGCGTTGGACCGACTTGATGAGCTTTTGGTGTTCATCAATAAATAAATCCAAAAGCTCCGTTGAATGAACGCCCAACCATAAAGGTTGCCCGGTCAAGCGTTCGATCTGCCGCTGCAAACCTTCGCGCGTTGTTCGATCTATGTGCGAAAATGCTTGTGTCAGCACGGCATGGCCAGATTTCGCCTGAACATCGGAGTCTACGGCCTTTTCAAGCATTGAAAGAATCTGCTCCCATAACGATGGATCAGCGGTTAACAGCCCTTTCTCCGCGTCGATGAACGTGCTGGACAGCAGTCGATAAAGAAGCAGTCGCGCTTGCGCTGAGCCCTTTATGGTGGGAGCTTTATTCATGCGCCGTCGGTATTTCTAGCTTCGCTACGCGCTCTGATAGCTTGACAACTTCTTCTTTCAGCGTCTGAATATCGCTCGTGCCAAAAACAAACGCTTGCAAACCCATTGCGATGGCGAGCGCCACAGCAGAACCACCAACTGCTATCTTTTTCATCTTTTCATTCATCTTCTTTGTTCCTTTCGCTATGGGCAAGCTCTGCCCGTGAAGTTAAATCGATGGCAAATTCCCCACGACTAAAGCGCTTGATAGCGACTTCTTCGGGGAGCAAAACGCCTTCTTGCAGATAAATGCGGTCGGTTTCAGCTTCCATGCGCCTGAGTTCTGCTTTTTCTCGGTCGGTCATCTGCCAAAGGGCGGGAAACTCGACGCTGACTTTGGCGTTTTCATTGGCGTTGATGATTTTACTCAAGCGTTCCAATTTCGGTTTGACAGCTTCTTGTTCGGCGCGAACCTGGTCATAAAAGAAGCGTGTATCGCTCTCACCCGTCGCATTCATACCAGCAGGCGCCTGACCCATGAGCAGCGATACGGGAAGACGGGCTGCAGCAGCGAGACGAAGCATCATCTTTTCCAAAATCTCGGGGATGCCCGAAAATCCGTAGGAGTCTCTTCTAAAATCCTCGTCTTCCGCGTCTAAAATGATGCTGCGAGAAATGGAGCGGCTCATGTCTACAAGTTCCATGCGTTTCAAAAGCTCTTCGCTGCGATTGGATGACATGGCGCTGTGAAGACCTTTAAGCTTGAAAACTCCTTGAGCGGCGTCCGTCATGAGATGGGCGGTTGCTTGCCACGCCGTATGAAACTGCTGCAACACCGGATAGATTCGCTGCAAAATGCTTGGCGGCCACTGACGTAGATTTAACGGTGACGTGCCATAAAACGATATCAGGCGACTTTCATGGATGACCGCAGTCTGATTATGCGAAGAAGCGTTGAGACGGTAAAGCTCGCATTGACCGTATTTATCGCTGTTAGGATCGGCGTAAAACGATTGATGACTAAGGTCCTTGGTAGTCAACACGTTGAGGAAGCGGACTCTTTTGACTCTTGCCATGGAAAGAGGAGCGTCTTGAGGCTGCCCATCATCGGCACCAACATAGATAAATGCCGCACCAAAGATGCGCGCCTTCACTAAAGCATCTCGGAGCGCAACACCTAAATCTGCTCGCAAAAAATCTTGATCATCGACCTTGATGGAAAATCCTTGGCGAAGCATTTCATAGGGGACTAAGTCGCAAATACGTGCTGCTATATCGTCATTAACGTAGAGTTGTTCTAAGTACTCTGGCGAAAAGCTATCGTTTGGCTGCAGATGCGAGTACGTCGATTTATCTCTCCCCGAACCCAGGCCCGACAAGAGATTGTGCCAGGAATCGTTGCGCTCTTTTAGAGAAAACATGACATGTTGCCCGTGTTGTTCATGGATTTATAAAACGTCTTCATGCGCAAAGTGCGCTCCCTGAGCCAGGTGAGCGCTTGCGTCATAGCATCCACTTGGTCGTCGTTGATGGAACTTGGAAACTCCAACACCTCTTGAATGAAGTCGTTTATCCACGGGGCAATCGTTGGATCTGGTAACAACACCCTGCCCGCACTCCAAAGCCCTTCTACCGCATGTGCGCGAGCTTCTTTGCCGCCTTCCGGTAACACGGGTTTTAAGGAAGATATCTCATCACGCAGCATATCGATGATGGCGCTGCCGTTAGCCTTTTCTTCGATGATGTGGGCTGAGCTTTGGGGATATTTAACTGAGAATTTTCTTATCGCTTCGAGCGTGTCACTAAAACTCATTCGAGCACGCACTTGATCGAGCAAAACATAGTATTCATGCTCATCACTAACCCCCCACACCTGCCCAACCACATAGGACGAGCCAGTTTCTTTGAAGGTGCAATCCCAGCTCGTTATCACCGTCGGCATTCGCGGTGGCGTTACATAGTGCTTTATCGCGTCACTTTTAAATATGGCGCCTGAATGGGGCACCGGATGCTGTTGCAACTGAGCCGAGATACCTCGCTCAGTGCCGATACCCTTCTTGATTTCACGCACCGATTCCGCTGAGCACCTTTTCGGCCACAGCAAATCATATTCTTTGTTGCGCGGGTCTATGAAGCCAATGGAAGTCTTACAAGCAAAGCGGCTTTCAAACTCCATCGGCAAGCAAAGATGCTCATAGCCACCGTTTCTCAGCATTTCGCCAGCTAAATCGTTTACATGAAGCCGTTGCATAATGATGACGCGTGCTGACTTTTCGAAGTCGACGAGACGGCTCGACATGGTCTCGTTCCACCACTCCAAACAGTTGGTTAAAGACGTCTTGGAAACATCTTGCGGCTTGATGGGGTCGTCGCAAACTTGAACGTCTGCATGCTCACCGGTGACCGTGCCATCTACCGAGGTACAGAGCCGAAACCCTGCCCTGTCGTTCACGAACTTAGCCGTGCCCCAGTTGTCGTCGAGCGGTCTAAAGGCATCACCAAAGCGCGTGCGATACCATTCTGATTCGATGAGACGGCGCATCCTGAGATTATCTCTTCGGCTCAAAGCCATCGAATAGGATGCGTAGATCCATTTTGTTTCTGGCTTAAACGTCCACACCCACGCTGGCCAGAATACGCAGGCTGTGAGGCTCTTCATACAACCAGGTGGGATGTTGATTATGAGACGGGTTAGTTCACCCCTAGAAATAGCTTCTAGGTGCTCACAAATGGCATCAATGTGCCAACCAGCCACAAACGTTTTACCCGGCTCGATTTGATGCCATGACAGTTCAATAAATTTTTTAAGTCCGCCCTTTTTGATTACAGCACGATCGAGATCGATGAGGGTATTGGCGCTGCTCATGTTTTA